>NZ_JBITMP010000021.1:0-182806 GCF_044466425.1 Nonomuraea sp. NPDC049400 | reverse complement strand
AGCACGGGCACGACCGCACCGGGGAAAGCGACCATCGAAATGCCCAGCATGGCCAGCGTCGCCTCTTGAAGCACCCGCCAGCCGGTGGTGGGGCCGTCGCCGCCCGGCTCCGAAGGATCCGGGGTTTCCCCCGGCACAGGCATCTTAAATCCGTCGGACATTTTCTGTGTTCTCCAGTTCGACTGCTTCCCAGTTTTCTGCCGTCATATACAGTTTGTCGCGATCGCCGTGCAACGCGTCGATGCTGGAAGCAATCGAGCCCTTGGCATCGTCAAGAATCTTGTTGTGCGCAATCGCGAAGGGAAACCACATGACCCCGAACGTGTACCAGGGAAGCCGGATCGTGTCCGGAAATGACTGGGCCTCTGCTAGATAGGAGACGGGGGACCTGGTCTCGCCATCCTCCACCAGTGCATCGCCGAGCGCCCTGATGGCAGGCCGGTCGTTGGCCATCTCCTGGGAATCCTGTACGGGCATGGCGACCGCCTTTCTCCTGAAGCTCGGTGAACCGGTGCACGGCGGCGCCCCCGCGGGGTTCGCGCAACCGAAGAGGCGCCAGCGGACATGAACCAAGCTGCATCGCGAAAGGATCATAACCTCCCGCCGGGCCGTCAGCCACCGGAGGTGTCCAGTTCGGTGTCGCATTCGCGAACGACCTGCTCGTACGGATCGTCCAGCCAGCCGTCGGGCAGCGCGACCCGGCCGCGGCTGTTGGAACGGCCGCGCGGCGCATGGCGCGGTCCTGCAGCCGACGCCGATAGCGGTCATGGACCCGTACGCAGAGCTGGCCGCAACCGCGGCAAGCCACCTCCTCATCCCTGGCCCGCGCCACGATCCTCACCCGATCGTAGGGGTCTTCAACCTCGCGCAGATCAAGACCCGCCAGGTGCGGGAACAGCAGATGCAGGAGACGCACTTCCCCCGCGGTGAGCTCGTGCAGCACAATGACCCTCGCGGTCGTTCTTCGTGATCAAGATCTTGGCGATCCAGATCGTGACAGGACGACCGCTCCCCATGCACACCGTGTTACTAAAGTGCGATCACGCGCGCTTCCACCAATCCGGTCACGCTAGGTAGCGACTCCCGGAAACGCGCCAGAGCCCAATTTCGTGATCGTCGACATCTGGCGCGGACAGGACCTTAGACAAGCCCCATCCTTCCGGCTCGGAAGCACTTTTCTCATCTAGATGATCAGCTCACGCGAATTCACCGCGAAAGCCCGAGGTTAATGTGCTCAGCGGTCACGAGCTCTGCCCGGTCCGTCGCATGCGGGTGCGTGGGTGGCTTCGGCCGCGACCGGCCGAAGAGCCGCCCACGCGCCGCGGACCGCCGCAGGCGGTCGGAGACCAGGTGTCAACGATGATCGTCAGTTTTAGAGTCCCAGAAATCATCGACTTCCATGCCGCGTGATGCTGGCACCCCTAGGCCGCCGTGTAAAGATCACGGAACAGGGACGGAACAGGCGGAGACCGAAGGTCGGCCAGCGCTTCGGCGGACCCGGCCCACCCCATAGGAAGCGCCGGGTTCCCGCATGTCAACGCCTACTTCAGCAACTGCCGAGCCATCACCATGCGCTGGATCTGGTTGGTGCCCTCGTAGATCTGGGTGATCTTGGCGTCGCGCATCATGCGCTCCACCGGGAAATCCTTCGTGTAGCCGTAGCCGCCCAGCAGTTGTACCGCGTCCGTGGTGATTTCCATGGCCGCGTCCGAGGCGGCGCACTTCGCGGCGCTGGACAGGAACGTCAGGTCCTTCTGCGGCTCGCCGTTCATCGCCCGTTCCGACTTCGCCGCCGCGTGGTACGTGAGCTGCCTGGCCGCCTCGAGTTTCATGGCCATGTCGGCGATCATGAACTGGAGGCCCTGGAAGTCCGCCACCGGGCGGCCGAACTGCTTGCGTTCCTTGACGTAGCCGATCGCGTAGTCTAGGGCGCCCTGCGCGATTCCCAGGGCCTGGGCGGCGATGGTGATGCGGGTGTGGTCCAGGGTGGCCAGGGCGGTTTTGAAGCCGGTGCCGGGCGCGCCGATCATGCGGTCGGCCGGGATCCGGACATTGTCCAGGATCACCTGGCGGGTGGGCGAGCCCTTGATGCCGAGCTTCTTTTCCTTGGGGCCGAAGGAGACGCCCTCGTCCGACTTCTCGATGACGAAGGCTGAAATGCCCCTGGCGCCCGCCGACGGGTCCGTCACGGCCATGACGGTGTAGTACTCCGAGACCCCGGCGTTGGTGATCCACATTTTGGTGCCGTTGAGCACGTAGTCGTCGCCGTCCTGCACGGCTTTCGTCTTCATGGCCGCCGCGTCCGAGCCAGCCTCCGGCTCCGACAGGGCGTACGAGAACATGGCCTCGCCGCTCGCCACCGCGGGCAGATAGCGCGACTTCAGGTCCTCCGAGGCCGACAGGAGGAGGGGGACCGTGCCGAGCTTGTTCACGGCGGGGATCAGGGACGAGGAGGCGCAGGCGCGGGCCACCTCCTCGATGACGATGACGGTGGCCAGAGCGTCCGCCCCCGCGCCCCCGTACGGCTCGGGAATGTGTACGGCGTGCAGGTCCGACGACACGAGTGCCTTGTAGACGTCCCAGGAGAATTCCTCGGTCTCGTCAGCCGCGGCGGCGTGCGGGGCGATCTTCTCGTCGGCCAGGGCCCGGACCGTCTCCCTGAGCAGGTCGTGCTCTTCGGCGGGCGCGTAAAGAGGGAAGCTCATGCGCTAGATACTAGGACGTCCGAGCATTTGTTACCAGCTAGTACGGTTTGCGAAGAGGTGCAGGTGGCACGTAGGAGGTAGCGAGTCCCGGTAGCATGCCTGCGCGACCGAAAGGAGCTCACTCGTGCCATATCGCCTCACGGTGATCGGGACCGGATACCTGGGCATCACCCATGCGGCGTGCATGGCTGATCTTGGATTCGAGGTCCTTGGCCTTGACATAGACGAAGACAAGATCGGCAGACTGAACCAAGGTGAGCTCCCGATCCACGAGCCCGGCCTCGAACCGGTGCTCCGCCGCGGGCTGGAATCCGGACGTCTTCGCTTCACCACCTCGTACGAGGAAGTCGCCGCCTTCGGCGACGTGCACTTCATCTGCGTGGGCACACCGCAGAAACGCGGCGAGTACGCCGCGGACGTCACCTACGTGGACAGCGCTGTCGAGACCCTCGCCCCGCTCCTCGACCGGGAGTGCCTGATCGTCGGCAAGTCCACCGTGCCCGTCGGCACCGCCGAGCGGCTCGCGGACAAGCTCTCCCGGCTCGCGCCCGCCGGAGCGCAGGCCGAGCTGGCCTGGAACCCCGAGTTCCTGCGTGAGGGGTTCGCGGTCGAGGACACCTTGCGCCCCGACCGCATCGTGCTCGGCGTACGCACCGAACGAGCGGAGAAGGTGCTGCGTGAGGTGTACGAGCCGCTCGGCGAGGTTCCGTTCGTGGTGACCGATCTCGCCACCTCCGAGCTGGTCAAGACGGCCGCCAACGCCTTCCTCGCCACCAAGATCTCCTTCATCAACGCCATGGCCGAGGTCTGCGAGGCCGCTCACGCCGACGTCAAGCAGCTCTCCGAGGCGCTGTCGTACGACGACAGGATCGGCGGCCGCTACCTGAGCGCCGGGCTCGGGTTCGGCGGCGGCTGCCTGCCCAAGGACATCAGGGCCTTCATGGCCCGGGCCGGGGAGCTGGGCGCGGACCAGGCGCTGACGTTCCTGCGCGAGGTGGACGCCATCAACATGCGGCGTCGCGCCCGCATGGTCGACCTGGCCAGGGAGCTGGCCGGAGGCTCGTTCCACGGCTGCACGGTGGGCGTGCTGGGCGCGGCGTTCAAGCCCAACTCGGACGACATTCGCGACTCCCCCGCGCTGGACGTCGCCGTGACCATCGGCCACCAGGGCGGACAGGTCACCATGTACGACCCGATCGCGCTCGCCAACGCTCGAAAGGCGCACCCCGAGCTGAACTACGGCGAGTCGGCCGTTGAGGCGGTCCGCGGGGCACACGTGGTGCTCCTGCTCACCGAGTGGCAGGAGTTCGTGGAGCTCGATCCGGAGGAGCTGGGCGCGGTGGTCGCGACCCGGCGCATCGTGGACGGGCGTAACGCGCTGAACGCCGAGACGTGGCGGTCCGCCGGATGGCACTACCGCGCCCTGGGCCGCCCGTAGCCCGCTGACTCGGCCGCCGCGCCCGTAGATCTGCGGGCGGGGCGGCCGGTCGCCGATGCGGCTAGCCCTTCAGCTGGGCGGCCTCCGCGCGGAGCTTCTCACCCTTGGCGTACGCCTGCTCCTTCAGCCGCGCCTGGAACTCCTCCATGCGCTCGCGCAGCTTCACGTCTGACGCGGCGAGGATGCGTACGGCCAGGAGCCCCGCGTTGCGAGCGCCGCCCACCGCCACCGTGGCCACCGGCACCCCGGCGGGCATCTGGACGATCGACATCAGGGAGTCCATCCCGTCGAGGTATTTCAGCGGCACCGGCACCCCGATCACCGGCAGCGGCGTGACGGAGGCCAGCATCCCGGGCAGGTGCGCCGCCCCTCCGGCCCCGGCGATGATCACCTGGAGGCCGCGGGTCGCGGCGCTGCGACCGTACTCGATCATCTCGGTCGGCATGCGGTGCGCCGAGACCACGTCCGCCTCGAAGGGCACGCCGAACTCGGCGACGGCCTCCGCGGCGGCCTTCATGACCGGCCAGTCGGAGTCGCTCCCCATCACGATGCCGATGGTCATGTGTACTCCCCGGTGGTGAGGTAGACGGCGGCGTGGCGGGCGCGGGCGCGGACCTCTTCGAGGTTGGAGCCGAGGGCCGTCACGTGGCCGATCTTGCGTCCCGGGCGCACCTCCTTGCCGTAGAAGTGCAGCTTGATGCCCGGATCGTGGGCCAGCACGTGCTCGTAGCGCTTGAACAGGTCGGGCTCCTCGCCCCCGAGCAGGTTGGCCATGACGACGACCTGGGCGGTCATCTTGGGCGAGCCGAGCGGCAGGTCCAGCACCGCCCTCAGATGCTGCTCGAACTGCGACGTCGTCGAGCCCTCGATCGTCCAGTGGCCGCTGTTGTGCGGGCGCATGGCCAGCTCGTTGACCACGAGCCCGTTCGGGGTGTCGAACAGCTCCACCGCCAGCAGCCCGGTCACCCCCAGCTCGTGGGCGATCTTCAGGCCGATGCGCTGCGCCTGCGCCGCCTCCTCGGGGTCCAGCCCGGGGGCGGGCGCGATGACCTCTACGCAGATGCCGTCCTGCTGGACGGTCTCCACGACCGGGTAGCTGACGCCCTGGCCGTGCGGCGAGCGGGCCACCAGCACCGCGAGCTCCCGCTCGAACGGCACGAACGCCTCGGCGAGCAGCTCGACGCCGGTCGCGAACGCCTCCGCGACCTCCTCAGGGGACCGGCACACCCACACGCCGCGGCCGTCGTAGCCGCCGCGCACCGACTTGAGCACCACGGGCCAGCCGTGCTCGCCCGCGAAGCGGGAGACCTCCTCGACCGACGACACGCGGGCCCAAGCCGGGCAGGGCACGCCGATCGCGGTCAGCCGTTCGCGCATGACCGCCTTGTCCTGGGCGTGCACGAGCGCGTCGGCGCCGGGGTGCACGGCCTGGCCGGCGGCGGCCAGAGCCTGGATGTGCTCGGTGGGCACGTGCTCGTGGTCGAACGTGATCGCGTCGCAACCCTGGGCGAACTCGCGTAGATCGTCCAGATCGCGGTAGTCTCCGATGCGCGTGTCGACGATCACGCGTGCGGCGCTCTCCTCAGGGGTGTTGGCCAGCACCCGCAGCTCGATGCCGAGCGCGATGGCGGGCGGCTGCGACATCCTGGCCAGCTGGCCGGCGCCGACGATGCCGACGACCGGTCCGATGGGGCTGTAGGAACTCACGCCAGGTGAGCTTACCGGGACGGAACGACTTTCCCGGACGCTTCGGGCTGGGCGGCCGTTCCGGGTCGCCTTCGCAGGCACGACCGCCCAGCGCTCTGCCCCGCCCGCGTATGCCGGATGGCGCGGGAGGTTGCAACGCAGCGTAATGCCCGGCTTTCGTAAATGACGGGCATAAGACGGTATTTCTAAGCAGGTTCTTCGCGAGGCTGACATCGACCCTACATCGTGACCGGTACGCTGAGGGGGTCAGGCGCGGCGAGGGAGAGGACCGAGCAGAGACGTGAATGTCATAAGACGCCTCTACGAGCGGTTCGCGTCCCTGGTCCACGAGCTGGCCAAGTTCGGCAGCATCGGGGCCATCGCCTTCATGATCGACTTGGGCGTGCTCAACCTCTGCAGCGTCGCTGTGGGATTGGGACCGCTGACCTCCAAGGTCGTGGCGACGACGGTCTCCACCACCTTCGCCTATCTCGGCAACCGCTACTGGACCTTCCGGCACCGCGAGCAGAGCGGGCTGGGGCGCCAATACTTCCTGTTCTTCCTGCTCAACGGCATCGCACTGCTGTTCGGCATGCTGACCATCGGTTTCACCACCTACACGCTCGACCTGCACGACACGCTCAGCCTCAACATCGCCAACATCGTGGGCGTCGGGCTCGGCACGCTGTTCCGCTTCTGGTCGTACAAGAAGTGGGTGTTCCTGGAGGCCACCGAGCCGATCCCGGTGGAGCTGCCCGAGGCCGCGGTCAAGCAGGACCGCTGACCACCCTGTTCCTGCTGCCGTCCTCCTCCGCCGGGCGCAGGAAGATGGCGAACGTGGCCGGGCGGCGCCGTACGAGCTCCAGCCTGCCGCCGTCGGCGGCGGCCAGCGCGCGGGCGAGGGTCAGTCCGAGGCCGGTGCCACCACCGCCGCTGACGTTCCGCTCGAAGATCTTGGGGGCTATCTCGTCGGCGATCCCCGGGCCCTCGTCCGAGACCTCGATCACCACGTAGTTGTCGCCGCTGGTGGAGGTCACGGTGACGGCGCCACCGCCGTGGCGCAGGGAGTTCTCCAGCAGGGAGGCGATCACCTGGCCGAAGCCGCCGGTGGTGGCCAGCGCCTTCAGTCCGCGCCCGCCTTCGAGCCGCAGGGCACGTCCGGCGTCCTTGAAGACCGGCTCCCACTCCGTGATCTGCTGGATGAGGACCTCGTCGATGGCGGTCGGCTCCGCCTGGGCGTGTCGCTGGCGCCGGGCCGCGGCCAGCAGCTCGTCGATCACGGCGGTGAGCCGCTCCGCCTGCACGATCGCCGCCTCGCCCTCCTCGCGTACGACCTCGGGATGCTCCGCGGCGGACACGATCTCCTCCAGGCGCATGGTGAGACCGGTCAAGGGGGTGCGGAGCTGGTGGGAGGCGTCGGTGGCGAACTCGCGCTCGCGCGTGAGCAGGTCGGAGATGCGGGTCGCACTGCGGTCGAGCACCTGCGCCACCCGGTCCAACTCAGGTATGCCGTAGCGGTGTTTGCTGGGCCGGGCATCGCCGGAGCCCAGCCGCTCGGCGATCTTCGCCAGGTCCTGCAGGGGTAGCGTCAGCCGCCGAGACTGCACGACCGCCAGGCTCACGGCCACCGCGAGGGCGGCTCCGGCCAGGGCGACGATGAGCAGGAGGCGTGCCCGTACATCCTGCTCGACCCTATCCCTGTCGCGACTTATCCGGACGTAGACGCCGGTGTTGGTCTGCGCGTCCTCGGTCATGAGGTGACCGGACGGCGGGGCGGTGCCGACCACGGTCACCCGGAGGGGGGTTCCGCGCTCCCAGATCTGTATGTACCGGCCGGGGTATTTCTGTTCCAGCTGCTGAGGGTCGAGCGGTGTCTCCTGAACACGGGCATACTCGACCTCTCCCACGAGGCGCTTGGCCTCCGCCCCGAGCTCCTGAGCCGCCTCGTCGACGATGAGGCGGCTGACGACGACGCCCAGGGGGACCCCCAGCAGCAGGACCGCGATGACCGCGACGAGCAGCGTGGAAGAGAGCAGTCGGCGGCGCATCTCCCTACTCGCGCTCGAACCGGAAACCGACTCCCCGGACCGTAGTGATGTAACGCGGCTTCGCGGCGTCGTCGCCGAGCTTGCGGCGCAGCCAGGAGATGTGCATGTCGAGTGTCTTGGTCGAACCCCACCAGTTCGTGTCCCAGACCTCCCTCATGATCTGCTCGCGGGTGACGACCTTGCCGGCGTCACGTACGAGCACGCGCAGCAGGTCGAACTCCTTGGTCGTCAGGTGCAGCTCCTTGTCCCCCATCCACGCCCGACGCGAATCGGCGTCGATGCGCACTCCCTGGACGACGGGCGTCTCGGAGGTGCCGCGGCGGAGCAGCGCGCGTACCCGAGCGAGCAGCTCAGCCAGCCTGAACGGTTTGGTCACGTAGTCGTCCGCCCCGGCGTCCAGTCCGACGACCGTGTCGACCTCGTCGACGCGGGCGGTGAGTATGAGTACCGGGGTGCCGTGCCCCTCGGCCCGGATTCGGCGGGCCACCTCCAGCCCGTCCATTTCGGGCAGGCCAAGATCAAGAACGATGAGGTCGATGCCGCCCGACAGCGCCCGCTCCAGGGCTTGCGGGCCGTCGGGGCTCACCTCGACCTGGTAGCCCTCGCGGCGCAGCGCACGCGCAAGCGGCTCCGAGATCGAGGTGTCATCCTCGGCTAGAAGTACGCAGGTCATGAAGCGATCGTAGGACCTTAGGCGATCGTTTCCCGGGCACAGCGCCGGGTTTGACTCGTAGTTGACCTATCCATTGACCTGGGCAAACGCGGCTAAATATCGGTTAGTCCGGATTAAATTACCGCTGTTGGCCGGGTAGCCGGGGACACAGGATCATGGCGTGGGCGTTCCGCGTCATGACCAACCCTCCGCGACCGATCAGAACAAAAAGGGAATTGCACGCATCTCACTGATCAATACTTCGCAGGAAGGTCATTGACGTGGTTGCCATTCCCAAGAAACTGTTCGCCGTCACCAGTGTCGCCGCCATGGCGCTGTCCCTGGCCGCCGCTCCCGCCTCGGCGGCGAGCAGGTCGCGCCTGATGAACTCCGCCACCGGGCTCTGCCTGGCTGTGGGCAAGGGCGAGGTGAGGGCAGGCAAGAAGGTCATCCAGTGGACCTGCTCCACCCGCAAGGACCAGCAGTGGATCTACCGGGAGCACAAGCTCGTCAACGCCAAGACCGGCATGTGCCTGGCGATCGCGGGTGGCGTACAGGTCAAGGGCAGGTACGCGATCCAGTGGCCGTGCACCGACGGCGGGACCGAGCAGGAGTGGGTCTACGACAACCAGCACCTGCGGAACCGGGCCACCGGGATGTGCCTGGCGGTCGGCAAGGGAGAGCGCAAGCCGGGCAAGTGGCTCATCCAGTGGACCTGCAAGAACATCTCCGACCAGGTCTGGATCATGCGCTAGAGCCGGCATTGGGTGGGCTCGGGCAGGCCCACCCAATGGCCGTGGTCAGTCGTCGGACGACGGCGGCTCGGCGTAGCGAGCTAGGTAGAGCTGCTCGCCCAGGCTGCGGATGAGGCCGAGCTCTGTCTCCAGGTAGTCGATGTGCTCTTCCTCGTTCTCCAGGATCTCCTCGAAGATCCGGGCCGAGGTGATGTCGCCCTTCTCGCGCATGAGCGCGATCGCCGGGCGCAGGCGCTGCACGACCGAGAGCTCGACCTCGAGGTCCGCCTTGAGCTGCTCCTCGACGGTCTGCCCGATGTGCAGGGTCCCCAGACGCTGATAATTGGGCAGGCCCTCGAGGAAGAGGATGCGATCGGTGAGGCGCTCGGCGTGGCGCATCTCCTCGAACGACTCGGCGCGGGTGTGCTCAGCGAGCTTCGTGTATCCCCAGTTCTCCTGCATCTTGGCGTGGAGGAAATACTGGTTGATCGCGGTGAGCTCGGCGGTCAGCTGTTCGTTGAGCAACTCGATGATCTGCTTGTCGCCCTGCATAGAACGGGCCCCTTGCTATGCGGTCGTCAGTTCTTCAGACCGTTTCAGGATCGCACAGATCTTCCGCACACATCGGGCACAGTCCCCACCAGCACCTGTGGTGTCGCGGATCTGCTTCGCGCTCTTGGCCCCGGCAGCGACGCAGTCGTGCACCTCGTTCTCCGTCACAGCACGACAAATGCATACGTACATCCGGGGACAGGCCTCTCTACAAGCAGCAGCAAAGGTGGAACGCCTTTAGGTTAGGCACACCTAAGGTAGCTCACTTTGGTAAGGCTTGCCTACGTTAGCTAGGCCACACTCTCCTATCTGCCTCGGGCGATCCATTCCTCCAGGTGAGGGGCCTCTGCGCCGATCGTGGTCGAGTCGCCGTGCCCCGTGTGCACGACGGTCTCTGGAGGCAGTGCCAGCAGCCGCTTCCTGATCGAGTCGATGATCGTGTCGAACGAGCTGTACGACCGGCCGGTCGCCCCCGGCCCGCCCTTGAAGAGGGTGTCGCCGCTGAACAGGGCGCCGAGGTCCGGCGCGTACAGGCACACCGCCCCGGGTGCGTGGCCGGGCGTGTGGAGCACCTCCAGCGCGATCCCGCCGACCTCGATCTTGTCCCCGTCGGCCAGCGGCTGGTACGGCACGGTGTCGCCGTACTGCTGCTCCCACAGCACCTGGTCGGCGGGATGGAGCCGGATCGGCGCGCCGGTGCGGTCGGCGAGCGGCTTGGCGGCGTTGATGTGGTCGTTGTGCGCGTGGGTGCAGACGATGGCCTTGACCGTGCGCCCGCCCGCCCGCTCGGCGATCGGCCCGGCGTCGTGGGCGGCGTCGATGACGACGACCTCGCGGGCGTCGCCGACCAGCCAGATGTTGTTGTCGACGTCCCAGGTGCCGCCGTCCAGCGAGAACGTGCCCGAGGTGATGACTCTGTCGATCATCAGAACGTCACCACCGAGCGCAGCACCTCGCCGCGGTACATCTTCGCGAACGCCTCCTCGACCTGGCCGAGCCCGATGGTCTCGGTGACGAACTTGTCCAGCGGCAGCCTGTTCTGCAGGAACAGGTCGATGAGCATCGGGAAGTCCCGTGACGGCAGGCAGTCGCCGTACCAGGAGGATTTGAGCGCGCCGCCGCGGCCGAAGACGTCGAGGAGCGGGAGCTCGAGCTTCATCTCAGGGGTGGGGACGCCGACCAGGACGACCGTGCCGGCCAGGTCGCGGGCGTAGAAGGCCTGCTGGTACGTCTCCGGGCGGCCCACGGCCTCGATGACCACGTCGGCGCCGAAGCCCCCGGTCAGGTCGCGGATCGCCGTCACCGGGTCGCTCTCGCGGGAGTTGACGGTGTGGGTGGCGCCGAAGTCGCGGGCCCAGGCCAGCTTGCGGTCGTCCACGTCCACCGCGATGATCTTCGCGGCGCCGGCCAGGGAGGAGCCGAGGATCGCGGCGTCCCCCACGCCACCGCAGCCGATGACGGCGACGGAGTCGCCGCGGGTCACCCCGCCGGTGTTGATCGCGGCGCCGATGCCCGCCATGACGCCGCAGCCCAGCAGGCCCGCGACCTGCGCGGGCGCCTCCGCGGAGACCTTGGTGCACTGCCCGGCGGCGACCAGCGTCTTCTCCAGGAACGCGCCGATGCCCAGTGCCGGCGACAGCTCCGTGCCGTCCTTGAGCGTCATCTTCTGGCCGGCGTTGTGGGTGTTGAAGCAGTACCAGGGACGGCCGCGCAGGCACGCGCGGCACTGTCCGCACACCGCGCGCCAGTTGAGTATCACGAAGTCGCCGGGGGCGACCTCGGTGACGCCGGGGCCGACCGCCTCGACGACGCCCGCCGCCTCGTGCCCGAGCAGGAACGGGAAGTCGTCGCTGATCCCGCCCTCGCGGTAGTGCAGGTCGGTGTGGCAGACCCCGCAGGCCTGCACGTTGACGACCGCCTCGCCGGGATCGGGGTCCGGCACCACGACCGTCTCTAGGGAAACTTCCTGGCCCTTGGCTCGGGCGATGACGCCCTGCACTTCGTACGGCATGGCAGCCATCTTGTGTCAGGAGGATGATCTCCGCAAGACATAGGGCTGCACCACGCCGAGGCCCCTCGCGGGACGACGTCTTATCTTGTGCAGTTCGAAGCCCTCGAGCCCCTCGGCCAGCGAGGAGTCGACCAGGATCGTGTCCGGTCTGGCGATGGCCGTGAGCCTGGCGGCCAGGTTGACGGTGGTGCCGAAGACGTCGCCCATCGTGGGCAGCACGGGCCCGTACGCCATGCCGACGCGCAGCTCGACGCCCGACTCGACCAGGTCGAGCGCGATCTCCGCCGCCTGGGCCGCCGTCGGCGCGGTGAACAACACCTCGTCACCCAGCGTCTTGACCAGCCGGGCGCCGTGGGAGGCCACCACGTCAGCAGCCCGCGCCTCGAACCCCTCGACCAGCTCGGCCAGCTCCTTCTCGTCGAGCTCGCGGGCACGCCTGGTGAACGACACCAGATCCGCGAACCCCACCGCCATCGTCACCCGGGTCGGCACCAGCTCGTCGTTGCCGTCGGCGATGGCCAGCAGCCGGGTGCCCGCGGCGGCGAGCTGGGCCCGCCAGACATGGACCAGCACGTGCTCGAAGCCGGGCCGCAGCGCCAGCGCCGCGTCGAGCACCCGGGCCAGGTCCTCCTCCGAGGGCTCCTGCGGCAGCATCGCGCCGATCATGATCTCGGCCTGCCACTGCGCCAGCCTGGCCGTGGTCTGGCCGAGCGCGCGGGCCATGCGGATGACGGTCTGCTCGTCGAGCGCGCCGCTGTCGAGCATCTCGCGTACCCGGCGCAGCGCGGCGACGTCGCCGTCGGTGAAGGCCACGGCGTCGTCGGCCCGCTGCGCGAACCCGAGCGCGCGCCAGATGCGCTCGGCCAGCTCCTGCGGCACGCCTGCCTCGTCCGTGACCTGCTTCTTCGTGAAGCGGGGCGACGCGCCGACGAGCATCCGCTCGATCTCCTCGGCGGTCGGCCTGCCGCGGTTGGGGCTGCCCACGCCTCAGCGGCCGTCGATCTCGCCGTCGGAGGCGTCCTCGACGAGCCTGAACAGGTCGGTGCGGACGTCCTGGATCTTCGGGATGTCACGCAGCACGATCTCGCCCCGGTCACCCGCCGACTCGACGGTCAGCGTGCCGCAGCCGAGCAGGCGCTCGGGGAACGTCTGGTCGGAGCTGACCGTGTTGACCTTGGCGATCGGGATCTCGTCGGTCGACTTGTTGAGCACGCCCATGCTGATCGTGAAGCGGTGGGTGGTGAGCACGTAGCCGGTGTTCACCCAGCGCAGGTACGGCACGAGCGTATAGATCGTCAGCAGGATCAGGCCGATGACGACGGCGGCGATCCTGGCGTAGAAGGCGTACTCCCACTCGCCCGGGATGAGGAACAGCGCCGCGCCGACGGCCCCGACGATGAGGATCAGCGCGAAGAAGGGGCCGATGAGCCGCTTCCAGTGGGGGTGGAAGGATCTGACGCGCTGCTCACCCTGCGTCAGATGATGGTCGGGAAGGGTCATGGCCCAAATCGTGCCATCATCGCCGCCCGGCGGCCATGCGGATTCCGCTGCTCATTCCGCTGTCCGTACATGTACGACATCTCCGGCGCTCAGCGTGTAGCGCTCGTCCTCCGACTCCACCTGCAGGTGCCCGAACCGGTCGATCCCCGTGGCCAGCCCGATCAACGCCTGCTCGTTCGGCAGCTCCACCCTGACCCTGCGCCCGACCGTGGCGCTGACCGCCAGGTACGCCGAGCGCAGCCCCGACGCCTCCGCGTCGCCCTCCGCCGCCGTCCAGTCCCTGTAGTGGCTCTCGATCTCCCTGAGCACGGCCCTGAGCAGCGGATCGCGGTCGATGCAGGCCGCCTTCTCGATGATCAGCGAGGTGGCCGTCTCGACGGGCAGCTCCTCCGGCTTGAGCGACACGTTCATCCCCATGCCGATGACGACGGCGTCATCGGCCCGCTCGGCCAGGATCCCGGCCAGCTTGCGCTCGCCGATGAGCAGGTCGTTGGGCCATTTGAGCCGCACGTCCACCTCCGCCAGGCGGCGCACCGCCGAGGCGGCGGCGACGCCGTACAAGAGAGGCAGCCAGCCCTGCGCGGCGACCGGCAGGGCCGGCCTGAGCAGGATCGAGAACGTCAGGCCCGAGCGCGGCGGCGCGGACCAGCTGCGCCCGAGCCGGCCACGGCCCGCGAGCTGCGCCTCCGCCACCAGCACCGCCCCCTCCCCGGCTCCGCCGGCGGCGGCCTTGGCAAGGTCGGCGTTGGTGGAGCCGATGCTCTCCACGACGGTGACGCCCGTCCACAGCGAGCCCGGGCGGACGAGCGCGCGGTTGAGCGCCGTCTCGGAGAGCGGCGGGCGTTCGAGGTCGGAATAGCGCGAGTCGGGCATCCCCCTATCTTGGCAGGTGGGAGGAAAATGAAGTGATGAGCAAGCGTTTGGATCCGCGTAATTGGGCGTCCTGGCGGCCGTTCGGCATCGGGTTGCGCAAGCCGAACAACTACCTGGAGCTCTGGAAGGCGTTCAAGTCGGTCAAGGGCAACCGGCGCTACGCATGGCGGATACTCAACCAGGGCACCTGCGACGGGTGCGCGCTCGGTACGCAGGGCATGCGTGACTGGACGATGGACGAGATCCATCTGTGCAACATCAGGCTGCGCCTCCTGCCGCTGAACACCATGTCCGCCCTGGACATATCCCTCTTGAGCGATGTCTCGGGGCTCGCGGGCAAGAAGAGCGCCGAGCTTCGCGAGCTGGGGCGGTTGCCGTACCCGATGCTCCGCAAGCAGGGCGAGCCCGGCTTCACCCGGATCAGCTGGGACGAGGCGCTGCGCGTCGCCGCCGACGGCCTGCGCGGCGCGCGCTTCGGCGCGTACCTGACCAGCCGCGGCATCCCGAACGAGAACTACTACGCGGCCCAGAAGGCCGTGCGCGCGCTCGGCACCAACAACATCGACAACGCCGCCAGGATCTGCCACTCACCCTCGACGGTCGCTCTGAAGCAGACCATCGGCGCCGCGGCCACCACCTGCTCGTACGCCGACTGGATCGGCTCGGACCTCATCGTGTTCATCGGCTCGAACCCGTCGAACAACCAGCCGGTCGCGATGAAGTACCTCTACCACGCCAAGAAGGCGGGCACGCGGATCGCGATGGTCAACGCCTACCGCGAGCCCGGCATGGACAAGTACTGGGTGCCGTCGAACGCCGAGTCCGCCGTGTTCGGCACGAAGATCACCGATGAGTTCTTCGGCGTGAACGTGGGCGGCGACATCGGCTTCCTCAACGGCGTGCTCAAGCACCTGATCGAGAACGACTGGGTGGACAAGGAGTTCGCCGGCCAGCGGACGACTGGCTTCGAAGAGCTCCGTGCGAAGGTCGCGAGCCAGTCGTGGGAGGAGCTCGAGGCGCTGTCCGGGGCGTCCAGGGACGACATGCACCGCCTGGCCAGGCTGCTGGGCGAGGCGAAGTCGGCGGTGCTGGTGTGGTCGATGGGCATCACGCAGCACGCGTACGGCGAGGACAATGTCCGCGCGATCGTGAACCTGGCGCTGGCCAGGGGCTTCGTGGGGCGCGACAAGTGCGGGCTGATGCCGATCAGGGGGCACAGCGGCGTGCAGGGCGGGGCGGAGATGGGCGCGTACGCGACCGGGCTGCCCGGCGGGCTGCCGATCACGCCAGAAAATGCCACGAAATTTACGGACATGTGGGGGTTCGAGGTCCCGGACGCTCCCGGTCTGACCGCGACCGACATGATCGACGCCGCCCACCGCGGCGAGCTCGACGCGCTGGTGTCGAGCGGCGGCAACTTCCTGGAGGTCCTGCCCGACCCGGCGTACTGCCGTGAGGCCCTGTCGCGGCTCAGGCTGCGGGTACACATCGACATCGTGCTGTCGTCGCAGATGCTGGTGCCGGGCGAGGGCGACGTACTGCTGCTGCCCGCCCAGACCCGCTACGAGATGGTCGGCGGCGTGACCGAGACCTCCACGGAGCGGCGGATCATCTTCTCCCCCGAGGTCGAGGGGCCGCGGATCGGCGAGGCGTGGCCGGAGTGGAAGATCTTCACGGAGCTGGCCGCCCGCACAAATCCCGAAATTTCGGCAAAAGTTCGTTTCACCGGCACGCCGCAGATCCGCGCCGAGATCGAGCAGGCGGTCCCCTTCTACGAGGGCATCGCGGACCTGAGGAAGTTCGGCGACAACGTCCAGTACGGCGGGCGCCACCTGTTCGCGGGCGGCCGCTTCCAGACCGCCGACGGGCTGGCCAGGTTCTCCGCCGTCGAGCTGCCCGCGCTGGAGCGCCCGGACGGCGCGTTCATGGTGGCCACCCGGCGCGGCAAGCAGTTCAACAGCATGGTCCACGAGCGCCTCGACGGCTTCAACGGCGCACCGCGCGAGGCCGTGCTGATGAGCGAGTACGACGCCGACCGCCTTGGCCTGCCCGACGGCGCCCCCGTCGAGCTGCGCTCCGGCGAGCGCACCTACCGGGGCAAGGTCCTGCGGGCCCCGGTGATGCCGGGCAACCTGCAGATCCACTGGCCGGAGGGCAACGTCCTGCTGGACGAGGCCCGCCGCTCACCCGACGCGCGCATCCCCGACTACAACGCCCTCGTCACAGTGCGGGCGCTGTGATGACGACGCGCCCGGGGCCGACCAGCCGCATCAGGATCATGGAGCTCTCGGGCTCCGCCGCCAGGGAGCGCCGCGACGACCTGGCCACGGAGGAGCCGCTGGAGATCCGCCTCACCGCGTCCGACGGCACGCGCAAGACCGTGGCCATCACCATGCGCACTCCCGGGCACGACTTCGAGCTGGCCGCCGGGTTCCTGCACGGCGAGGGCCTGGCCGGCCCCGGCGAGATCGCGGCCATCGCGTACTGCGTCGACGAGGACCTCCCGCCCGAGGCCCGCTACAACACGGTGACGGTACGCCTGCACGGCCCCATCCCCGACCTGCCCGCCCTCGACCGCCACTTCCTCACCTCGAGCGCCTGCGGCGTCTGCGGCTCGGCCGGCCTCGAGGTGCTGCACGACCGCTGCAAGCCGGTCCCCCGGGGCCTGCTCGAGCTCACCCCCGAGCTCCTGTACGGCCTCCCCGACCGGCTCAGGAAGGCACAGGGCGTGTTCGGCAAGACGGGCGGGCTGCACGCGGCCGGGCTGTTCTCGGCCGCCGGAGAGCTGGTGGCGCTGCGGGAGGACGTGGGGCGGCACAACGCGGTGGACAAGCTGGTCGGCTGGGCGGCGCTGACCGGACGGCTGCCGCTGGCCGAGCACGTGCTCATGGTCAGCGGGCGGGCCAGCTACGAGATCATGCAGAAGGCCCTGGCAGCGGGCATCGCGGTCGTGTGCGCGGTCTCGGCGCCGTCGTCACTGGCGGTCGACCTGGCCAGGGAGTTCGGCATGACGCTGGTGGGCTTCCTGCGCGGCGAGCGCTGCAACGTCTACGCGGGCCCTGAACGAATCGCTATGGAATAAACCATTCCGTTCTGATACTCTTGGAACAGAACAAACCGTTCCGCTTCGTCAAGAGGAGCCTCGCCGTGAGCATCCGCCCCTTCCGCATCGAGATCCCGCAGGCCGACCTCGACGACCTCCAGGCCCGCCTCGCCCTGACCCGCTTCGCGGACGAGATCCCCGGCGCCGACCAGGGCGTCAGCGTCGAGCGGGTGAAGCGCCTGGTCGGCTACTGGCGCGACGGGTTCGACTGGCGGGCGCAGGAGGCCAGGCTGAACGCGTACCCGCAGTTCACCACGGAGATCGACGGGCAGAACGTCCACTTCATCCACGTGCGCAACGACGACCCGGACGCCCTGGCGCTGATCCTCACCCACGGCTGGCCCGGCTCCATCGCCGAATACCTCAACGCCATCGAGCCCCTGTCACGCCGCTTCCACCTGGTCATCCCGTCGGTGCCCGGCTACGGCTTCTCCGGCCCCACGCACGAGCTGGGCTGGAACAACCAGCGCATCGCCAGGGCGTGGGCCGAGCTGATGTCCCGGCTGGGCTACGAGCGCTACGGCGCGGTCGGGAACGACGGCGGTTCGATGATCTCGCCCGAGGTCGGCAGAGTCGACCCGGACCACGTGGCAGGCGTGCACGTCACCCAGCTGTTCTCCTTCCCCTCCGGCGACCCGGCCGAGTTCGCCGAGCTCAGCGAGGAGGACCAGGCGGGGCTGGCCGTGCTCGACTGGTTCTGGAAGGAGAAGGGCGCCTTCAACGTGCTGCACTCCCAGCAGCCGCAGACCCTCGCCCATGCCATCGCCGACTCCCCCGCCGGGCTGCTCGGCTGGCTCGCCCAGCTCTTCGAGGAGGACCTGGACGACGACTTCGTGCTGACCAACGCCTCGATCTACTGGTTCACCGGGACCGCGGGGTCGGCGATCCGGCAGTACTGGGAGAACGCGCGCATGGAGCAGCCCAAGGAGCCGACCACCGTGCCGACGGCGCTGGCGATGGCCGAGGGCGACTTCAAGTCCATTCGCCGCTTCGCCGAGCGCGACCACGCCGGCATCGTCTCCTGGAAGACGCTGCCGGCCCCGGCGCGCGGGCACTACACGGCGCACACCGCGACAGAGGCCCTCACTTCTGACGTCATCGCCTTCTTCGAGAGCCTCGGCTAGGCCCCGCGCTCTGCGACCCACCGCACTTCGGCCGGGGTCCCTTTGGAAGGGAGGAGCGAGGGTGGCGGCGCCCCACCACCCACCGCACTCCGGTGGAGGTCCTTTGGGAAGGGGACGGTGGCGGGGCGGGTCAGCCGGTGTTCTGCAGGCCCGCCGCGACGCCGTTGACCGACAGCAGCAGGAGCGTGGACAGGCGCTCGCGCTCCTGCTCCGACGGGGCGCCGGTGCGCAGCGCGCGCAGGGCCCGCAACTGCAGGTGCGACAGCGCGTCCACGTACGGGTCGCGGAGCTGGACGGCGCGCGAGAGCACCTTGCGGTTCTCCAGCAGCCGCGTGTGGCCCGTGACCCTCAGCACGAGGTCGCGGGTCCTGTCGTACTCCTCCAGCACCTGCCGGCTGAAGTCCTCCCTGCCGCCCAGCGCCAGGTAGCGCTTGGCGATCGAGCGGTCGGTCTTGGCCAGCGACATCTCCGCGTTGTCGAGCATCGCGTTGAACAGCGGCCACTCCGCGTACGCCGCCCGCAGCTCGTCGAGGGAGCCGACCGAGGCCAGGCCGGTGCCGAGGCCGTACCAGCCGGGCAGGTTGACCCGCGTCTGCGCCCACGCGAACACCCACGGGATCGCCCGCAGGTCGTCGAGCGAGCGCGGCGCGCCGAGGCCGCGGCGGGCGGGGCGCGAGCCCAGGCGCAGCGTGCCGATCTCCTCCAGCGGGCTGACCAGCCCGAACCACTCGGGGAAGCCCGGCGCCTCGGTCAGCGCGCGGTACGCCTGCTCCGACGCCGTGGCCACCTGCTCGGCCAGGCCGCGGAAACGCTCGGCGGCGGCCGCCGTACGGTCGCTGACGGTGGGCGAGGAGGCCAGCAGCACGGCGTTGGCCACCTGTTCCATGTGGCGGCGGGCGATCGCGATGTGGCCGTAGCGGGCGAAGATGACCTCGCCCTGCTCGGTGACCTTGAACCGGCCCGCGACCGAGCCGGGCGCCTGGGCCAGCACCGCGCGGTTGGCCGGCCCGCCACCGCGCCCGAGCGCGCCGCCGCGGCCGTGGAACATGCGCAGCTGCACGTCGTGCTTGGCCGCCCAGGCGGTCAGCTCCTCCTGCGCCTCGTAGAGCCGGAGCGTGGCGGCGGCGGGGCCGAGCTCCTTGGCCGAGTCGGAGTAGCCCAGCATGATCTCCATGCGCCGGCCGGTGGTCGCCAGCCGCTCCCGCACCTCGGGGATGTCGAGCATGCCGGTCAGCACGTGCGGCGAATTGGCGAGGTCCTGGCCCGACTCGAACAGCGGCACCACGTCGAGCACGGGAGCCCGCTCGCCGAGCGCGTGCCTGGCCAGCTCGTAGACGGCCGCGAGGTCGTCGGCCGAGCGGGTGAACGAGACCACGTACCGGGAGCAGGCCGTGACGCCGAACCGCTCCTGGATCCAGGCGATCACCCGGATCGTGGCCAGCACCTCCTCGGTGCGCTCCGACAGCTCGCCGCCGGCCCTGATCTCCTCCAGGGCGGCCGCGTGCACCTGGGAGTGCTGGCGCACCTCCAGCTCGGCCAGGTGGAAGCCGAACGTCTCGACCTGCCAGATGAGGTGCTGCAGCTCCCCGTACGCCTGGCGGGGCGCCGAGGCGGCCAGCGACTCCTGCCCCAGGCGGAGATCGGCCAGCAGCTCGGCGGGCGAGCGGTAGGCGAGGTCGAGGTCGCGGCGGCGGGTGGCGGCGATGCGCGCGGCCACGAACAGCAGCCACTGCCGGTGCGGCTCGCGCGGCGAGCGGGTGGCCAGCTCGGAGACCACGTCGGGATAGGCGTCCACGGCCGCCGCCAGCGCCGACTTCAGCCCGGGCGAGGGCGGGGCGAGCAGGACGGAGGCGGTCAGCGTGCGGGCGATGCGCGTGCAGGCGGTCTCGAGTGCCGTCAGCACGTGCTCGGACTGGATCTGGATGGTCTCGCGGGTGACCCTGGACGTGACGTTGGGGTTGCCGTCGCGGTCGCCGCCGATCCAGCTGCCGTACCGGATGAAGGGCCGGGCCTGCGGCGGGCGGGTGCCGGTGCGCTCGTCGAGCGCCGCGTCGAGCGAGCGGTAGACCTGGGGCACCATGCGGAACAACGTCTCGTCGAAGGCGGCCATGGCCGTGCGTACCTCGTCGAGCGGGTCGAGCTTGGTCGAGCGCAGCTGGGCCGTACGCCACAGGAGGTCGATCTCCTCCAGCATGCGGCGCTTGCTCTCGGCGCGCTCGGAGGCGCCGCGTCCCGGAGCGTTGTACTCGGTGAGCTGGCCGCTGATGCGCTGGATGGCGGTGACGACCGCGCGCCTGCGCGCCTCGGTGGGGTGCGCGGTGAGCACCGGGTGCAGCTCCAGGCCCTCCAGCAGCTCGGCTACGCGCTCGTGGCCCAGCTGCTGCACTGCCTGGGCCAGCGACTCGCGCTGGACCCTGCCCTCGGCGTCGCGCTCGCGCAACGTGCGGATGCGGTAGTGCTCCTCGGCGAGGTTGGCCAGGTGGAAGTAACAGGTGAACGCGCGGGCGACGGCCACCGCGCGTTCGATCTCCCATCCCTCGACCATGGCGGTGATCTCATCGGCGGAGACCTCGCCCCTGCGTGCTGCGATGACAGCCTTGCGCAACCGTTCGACGTCGGCCAGCAGGTCTTCGCCCCCCTGCTCGGCGAGCACCTGGCCGAGCAGTTTGCCGAGCAGGCGCACATCGTGGCGTAGCTCGTCCGGCATCTCGGTTACGGCGGCGCTGCGACGCTCGAGCCCCTGGTCAATCATGTTTTGAAGGGTATCGACTCGTCCGGGGAAGCCGTAGACCGGTCTCGCCAATTGGACTAGACCACTACTTAACTGGCTTTTGACACGGCGCCGACCAGCTCGGGCAGCCTGGCGTACCCGATCCTGGCGGCCAGCCGCCGGCCGAGCACCTCGGCCAGCAAACCGTAGAACGGCGCCAGCGCGCACACCCAGAGCCAGCCGAGCACCAGCGGCACCACGAACGGCAGCGACAGCAGCGCGATGCCGAGCGTCGCCCCCAGGGCCGAGGCGAACGCCTGCCCGCCCTGCCCGGGCACGGCGCCGCTGAAGGCGTTCATCCGCTCGGGCACGGTGTACGGCACCACCACGCTGGTCACCGAGCCGACGCCGAGCCCCAGCCCGAGCGCGCCCCACCCGGTCAGCACCGCGGGGACGATCGTGGCGGGATGGCCGGTGAACAGGCCGGCGGCGACGGCTATCACGGCGAGCAGCGGCATGGCGATCAGCGCGCCGGCCAGATGGCGCCCGGCCAGATCGGTGGCCAGGCCGCGCTCGGAGCCGAACGCCACGGCGTTCATCCACAACGAGCGGCCGTCGATGCCGAACGCGTTGCCCGACTGCAACGCGATCATCAGGGCGCCGACGGCGGTGAGCACGATCGGCAGCGACTCCCCGCCTCCCGTGCTCCTGGTCAGCGAGAACGCCAGCACAGCGGTGACCACGACGGCGCTGAACCAGCCGACGCGGGACCTGGGCTCGCGCCTGATGTACTTCAGCTCCTTCGTCACCACCGCCGCCAGCGGCCCGTCCGGCAGGAACCTGTCCACCAGCCCGCTCTCCCTGCGTACGGAGGCAGCCTGGGTGGAGGCGTCGGGCATGACCAGGGCCCTGCTCAGCGCCTTGATCCACAACCAGCCGAGCACCACCACGAGCACGGCGACGAACGCCAGCTCGGCCAGCCCGACCAGGCCGCCGTCCGCCATCGCGTGCGCGGCCATGCCCGGCGGGGTCCACCTGAGCACGCCCGCCAGCCTGTCCAGCATCGCCGCCGGGTCGCCGAGGCCCTGGTTCATCACGAGGTTGGGCAGCTGCGCGAGCACCACCACGAGCAGCGCGGACACGGCCAGCACGTCACGGCCGCGCCGGGTGCGCAGCGCGCCGGAGAGCGAGGTCGTGATCAGCCGCGACGTCACCACGCAGAGGGCGAACTGCAGCAGCACGGCCGGCACCCCGAGGAGCACACCGCCGGCGCCCGTCGCCAGGCCGACCAGCGCGCCCGCCGTGACGACCAGCATGGCCGCCGGCCAGACGCCGGTCACGGACGCGGTGAACATGCCGATCGCCAGCTCGCGCGTGCGCAGCGGGAGCAGCGACAGCTTCGCCGGGTCGAGCGTGTCGTCGAGTCCGAACGCGAGCAGCGGCACGACCATCCAGCCGAGGAGGAACATCGCGAACGCGACGATCACCAGCTGCGCGGCGACGTCGTGGGGCGCCAGGCGGAGCAGGCTCATCAGGAGGAAGCCGAGCACGGCCAGGCCGGTGGCGGTGATCAGGGTGAAGACGAAGCCGAGCTTGCGCTGGATGTCGCCGCGCAGGTTTCCGGCCAGCAGCCGGAGCTTGAGCTGCGCGAAGAGGGCGACGGTCGTCACTGGGGGTCCCCGGGCTTGGCGCCGAGCCAGGTCAGACCGGCTTCGCCGTTGCCGCGCGGGCCGCCGACCAGCTCCAGGAACGCCTGGTTGAGGCTGCGCCCGCCGCGCACGTCCGCCAGCGGCCCCTGAGCCACGATGTGGCCCGCGCTCATCACCGACACCCAGTCGCACAGCCGCTCGACCAGGTCCATCACGTGGCTGGAGAAGATCACCGTCGAGCCCGACGCGGTGAAGCGCCGCAGCACGTCGGTGAGCGTGTTGGCGCTGACCGGGTCGACGCCCTCGAACGGCTCGTCGAGGAAGAGCACCGACGGATTGTGCAGCAGCGCGGCGGCCAGGCCGATCTTCTTGCGCATGCCGGTGGAGTAGTCGACGACCAGCTTGTCGGCGGCGCCGGCCAGGTCCATCACGGCCAGCAGCTCGTCGGCGCGCTGCTCGACGTCGGCCCTGGGGATGCCGCGCAGCCGGCCGTTGTAGCGGAGCAGCTCGCGGCCCGACAGCCGCTCGAACAGCCGCAGCCCCTCCGGCAGCACGCCGATGCGCGCCTTGACCTCCACGGGGTCGCGCCAGACGTGGAACCCGGCCACCTCGGCCGAGCCGCCGTCGGGACGGAGCAGCCCGGTGATCATGCTCAGCGTGGTGGTCTTGCCCGCGCCGTTGGGTCCGACGAGCCCGGCGAAACTCCCCGCCGGCACCGCGAGGTCGACGCCCGCCACCGCGACCTGCGGCCCGTACCGCTTGAACAGAGCGTGGGTGCGAACCGCATCCGTCATGGAACCAACTCTAGGAGGAGGACTAACCTTGCGCGCATGAGCACAGCCGCGGAATCAATACCGGAAGAGCCGGATATTCATACGACTGCTGGGAAGATCGCCGACCTGGAGCGGCGGCTCGACGAGGCCGCTCACGCAGGCTCCGCGGCGGCGGTGGACAAGCAGCACGCCAAGGGCAAGATGACCGCCAAGGAGCGGGTGCTCGCGCTGCTGGACGAGGGCTCGTTCGTGGAGTTCGACGAGTTCGCCAGGCACCGGTCCACGATGTTCGGGCTGGAGAGCCGACGGCCGTACGGCGACGGCGTCATCACCGGTCACGGCACGATCGACGGCCGGCAGGTGTGCGTGTTCTCGCAGGACGTGACCGTGTTCGGCGGCTCGCTCGGCGAGGTGTACGGCGAGAAGATCGTCAAGGTGATCGACCTCGCGATCAAGACCGGGTGCCCGATCATCGGCATCAACGAAGGCGGCGGCGCGCGCATCCAGGAGGGCGTGGTCGCACTCGGCCTCTACGCGGAGATCTTCAAGCGCAATGTGCACGCGTCAGGAGTGATCCCGCAGATCTCGCTCATCATGGGCGCCGCGGCCGGCGGGCACGTCTACTCCCCCGCTCTCACCGACTTCGTGGTGATGGTGGACCAGACGTCCCAGATGTTCATCACGGGGCCCGACGTGATCAAGACGGTGACGGGCGAGGAGGTCACCTTCGAGGAGCTCGGCGGGGCGCACACGCACAACACCAAGTCGGGCGTGGCCCACTACCAGGCCGCCGACGAGAACGACGCGCTGGAGTACGTCAAGGCGCTGCTGTCGTACCTGCCGTCCAACAACCTGGACGAGGCCCCGGTCTTCGAGGCCGCCGCCGACCTGGAGCCCGAGCCCGAGCTCGACGAGCTGATCCCCGACTCGGCCAACCAGCCGTACGACATGCACCGGGTGATCGAGCACGTGCTGGACGACGGGGAGTTCCTGGAGGTCCATGCGCTGTTCGCGCCGAACATCGTGGTCGGGTACGGCCGCGTGGACGGCCAGCCGGTCGGGGTCGTGGCCAACCAGCCCATGCATTTCGCCGGATGTCTGGATATCAACGCATCCGAGAAGGCCGCGAGATTTATACGAACATGTGATGCCTTTAATATTCCGATACTGACTTTTGTGGATGTGCCGGGATTCCTTCCCGGGACCGACCAAGAATGGAACGGAATCATCCGCCGGGGCGCCAAGCTCCTCTACGCCTACGCCGAGGCCACCGTGCCGCTCATCACGGTGATCACGCGCAAGGCGTACGGCGGCGCGTACGACGTCATGGGCTCCAAGCACCTCGGCGCGGACATCAACCTGGCCTGGCCGACCGCCCAGATCGCGGTCATGGGAGCGCAAGGCGCGGTCAACATCCTCTACCGGCGCGAGCTGGCCGCGTCCGAGGACCCCGAGGCCGAGCGCGCGCGGCTCGTCACCGAGTACGAGGACACCCTTGCCAACCCCTATATCGCGGCGGAGCGCGGTTACGTGGACGCGGTGATACGGCCGTCCGAAACCCGGGCCCAGGTCGTCAGGGCGCTGCGGGCGCTGCGGAACAAGCGGGCGACGCTCCCGCCGAAGAAGCATGGGAACATCCCGCTATGACGGCAGATCTGCGAATTGTCCGGGGCGACGCCACGCCCGAGGAGATCGCGGCGTTGGTGGCCGTACTCGCGGCGCGGCAGAGCTCTCAGGCCGAACCGGAGAAGTCTCCAGAACCGCGACGGCAAACATGGCGAAACCCTGCCAGAGGGATGCGTAAGCCTGTCGTCCCAGGGAAGTCGGCTTGGCGGATGAGCGCACTACCCTAGATAGATCCTGGGAATCGGGTGTCAAGCTCCCCGGGAGTTGGGACTATCTAGAGAAAGTAGGCGTATATAGTCGGCCGATCAACTAACACCGCGGCCTGGAGGACGACATGGCCATCCCAGACCTCATGCCGCATCCTGTGGCAGCCAAGTACGCCGTCCTAGTGGATGTCGGTTATCTGTACGCGGCGGCTGGTGAAGTGCTGCTCGGTGCGAAGGAGCGCAAGGAATATCGGGTGGCCGCCGATGAGCTCATCCAGAGTCTACAGAAACATGCAGAGGAACGTATTTCCGGCGAACTTCTGCGGATCTATTGGTATGACGCAGCCCGTGACCGCGTGCCCACCGTCGACCAGCGTGTCATCGCCCAGCTGCCCTGGGTCAAGGTACGCCTTGGCAACCTGAACGCCCGTGGCCAGCAGAAAGGCGTGGACGCGCAGATCAGGAGCGATCTGGAGGCACTGGCACGACATCATGCGGTCACCGACACGATCCTGTTGGCGGGCGATGAGGACATGGTTCCGGCGGTCGAGGCGGCGCAGGCGTACGGCGTGCGCATCCACCTGTGGGGCGTCGAGCCGCCTTACGGCACCAACCAGGCAGAGCGCCTGGTGTGGGAGTCCGACACCGTAGAAGTGATCTCCGCTGATTTCCTGAGGCCCTTTTTCAGCCGTGCTCCCCAGCCCGTTCCGGTCACCCCACCCGCCGCCGCTCCCTCGCCCGCGCAGGTCTTCGCCGGGCGCGCGCCCGTCAAGCCGCACGTCGCCAAGCCCGGTCAGGTGGCCAAGCTCGGGCCGAGCCGCCCGCGCGTGGAGGACGTGGGCGAGCACGTGGCTCAGAAGTGGATTCTCACGCGTGGCCGCGACAACATCCGCGACCTGCTGCCCGGGCCGATCCTGCCGACCGTGATCGACACCGAGCTGCTGATCGAGGCGGAGAAGGAGCTCGGCCACTCGCTGCGACCGTACCCGGAGGCTCGGGTGTGGCTGCGTGACGGCTTCTGGGCGCGGGTCTACCGGGAGTTCGACCTGGGGGTGGGCGTCTCGTCCAAGTAGGGGTTCTCGAGGAGCGCCTCGGCTGTCGCCGTACGGGCATACAAGACGTATCGCCCCGTACGGTGGGCCGAGCACAGTCCGGCCCTGCGTAGCGCCGTCAGGTGCTGGTTCGCGCCCGGCTCCGACAGTCCGGTGCGCCTGGCCAGGTCGCGCGTGGAGGCGGGCTGATCGAACTCGGCCAGCAGGCGGGCCCGCGTCCTGCCGAGCACGGCGGCCAGGTGCTCTGGCGGGTCCAGGTCGCGACGCTCCCAGAGGGTGGCGATGCCGCGCGGCGGGTAGCGGACCGTGGGCTGGTACGGAGGCGCCGTCACCGAGAAGACCCTGGGCCAGGCGAACACGCACGGCACCAGCAGCAGGCCGAGACCGCGGAGCGAACGAGCGCCCGACGCGTATCGATGCCGAAGGCGCAGCGTCCCCTCCTGCCAGGCGACGGCGTCATCGAGGTCCGCCAGCATGCGCTGGGCGCCGCCCTCGGCGAGCAGCCTGGCGCGGTGGAGGATCTCCCCCTCCAGCAGGGACCTGAGCTTCGGCCAGTACGGCGACATCGCGGCCAGCCAGTAGTCCTCGACCTCCTCCGCCAGGCGCTCCAGCCCCTTCTCCGGGTCGTCATAGAGCTCTTGCACGCGCTTCGTGCGTGGTCCGGGGATCGCGTCCAGGTCTGCGCGGACCCGAGCGGCCGCGCCCCGCATCGTGGCGAGTTCGAGCGCGAGGTCCGGCATGGACGTCGACGGCGGGGTGCAGGTGAAGCCGGCAATCGAGATCGTGGGGACCGGGACCAGGTCGGATAGGAGGCGCCAGTCGACGTCCTGGAGGCGGCGGCGCACCTGGTCCGCCCAAGGGCGCAACAGGGGGTGCGCGGGCGGGTCCTTCACCACGCGCACGCTGGCCACGACCTCGCCGAGCGGGGAGATCGCGAAGCGGATGTTGGCGACGTCACGGGCCGTGAACGTCAGATCCAGTGTCATTGGATTCGCTTCTCACTTAATCTCTGGCGCTCTCAGCTGACATTTCAGCATCGTGGCGACTATGTCAGCAACCTTGGTGGAAGAGCCGCTCCTACGACTTCGCGGCTTCCGTAACCTCTTCGTCGCCGCGGCGGTCAGCCAACTCGGGAGCCAGATCAGCTACGTCGCGCTACCCCTGCTCGCCGTCACCGCGCTGGGCGCGGGGCCTGGCGAGGTGGGGCTGCTGTCGGCCCTCGGCACGCTCACGGTGCTGCTGCTGGGACTGCCTGCCGGGGCGTGGGTGGACCGCGTCAGGCGGCGGCCGGTGATGATCGGCACGGACCTGTTGCGGGCGGGGGTGTTGCTGTCGGTGCCGGTGGCGTGGTGGGGCGGTTGGCTGTCCATGGGCCAGCTGTACGCGGTGGCGGTGCTGGTCGGGGCCGGGTCGCTGCTGTTCGACGTGGCGTCGCTGAGCCTGGTTCCCGGGCTGGTGGGGCGCGAGCGGCTGACGTCGGCGAACTCGCTGCTCGTGGGGACGGGGGCGGCGATGGACATCGCGGGGCGCAGCGGGGCAGGGGTGCTGGTGCAGGTGGCGGGGGCGCCGGTGGCGGTCCTGGCGGACGCGCTGAGCTACCTGTGGTCGGCCGCCTGGCTGCGAACCGTGAACGAGCGACCGGCCACGGAACAGCTGCCATTCCGGGACCGGGAGCCGCTGGGGCGGCAGATCGGCGCGGGGGTGCGATTCCTCTTCGGGAACCAGATCCTCGTCTCCGCCCTCGTGCAGGGGACGATGGCCAACCTGGCGTTCCCCCTCTGCTCCGTGCTCCTCCCGGTCCTCATCGTCGAGCGGCTCGGCTACCCGGAGTGGGTGCTCGGCGCCTATCTCGCCGTCGGCGGGCTCGGCGCGCTGGCGGGATCGTCGGCCGCCCATCTGATCGGCCGGCGCTTCGGCAGCGGCAGGGCGGCCTGGCTCGTCAGCCTCGCCACCGCGCCGGCCTCGCTCGTCATCCCGTTCCTGGACCGGGGGCCGTGGTTGTGGGCCGCGGCCGCGGCGTGGTTCGTGCTGACCTTCCGTACCGGCGTCAACAACGTGCTGCTCGTCAGCCTGCGGCAGCGCGTCACGCCCGACGGCATGCTGGGCCGGATGACGGCCACGATGCGGCTGCTCCTGATGGGCGCGCTCGGCCTGGGCGGGCTGCTCGCGGGGGCGCTCGGCGAGGTCTGGGGCATACGCTCCGCACTGTGGCTCGGCGCGCTGATCATGGCCTTGAGCTGGATCCCGTTCCTGTTCTCCCCACTCCGCCGCCACCCCTGAGCGGTGACGTCCGATTCCCGCCAGTCATGGTGCCCGACCTGCTGACCTGCTAGTTGACGTTGACGTCCGATTTCCGCCAGTCAGGGCGACCGGGGAGCGAATACTGTCGGAGGCATGTCACCACTAGAGCTCGACTTCGACTCCTGCTACCGGGCCGTCTCAGCCAGGGACGCCCGGTTCGACGGGCGCTTCTACACGGCGGTGACGACCACGCGCATCTACTGCCGTCCGATCTGCCCGGCCCGTACGCCATCGTCCCGCAACGTGCGCTTCTACCGGCACGCGGCGTCGGCCGAGGCAGCCGGGTTCCGGCCGTGCAAGCGCTGCCGTCCCGAGCTCTCGCCCGGCGATCCCGGGTGGGATGTGCGCGGCGACCTCGTCGGCCGGGCGCTGCGGCTGATCGACGACGGCGCGGCCGACGACGACGGCGTCGCGGGGCTGGCCAAGCGGCTGCACATCACGGAGCGGCACCTGCACCGGCTGTTCGTGGCGGAGCTCGGCGTCGGGCCGCTGGCGGTCGCGCGGACCAAGCGGCTGCTGCTGGCCAAGCAGCTGCTGACGGAGACGGGGCTGCCGGTCACGGAGGTGGCGTTCGCCTCAGGGTTCGGGAGCGTGCGGCAGTTCAACGCGACGATGCGGGAGACGTACGGCTTCACCCCCAGCGAGCTGCGGGCCACGGCGGGGCCGCGGGTGTCCGACGCGACGCTCCGGCTCCGGCTGCACCGGCGGGAGCCGTACGACGTGGACGGGGTCTTCGCGTTCCTCGCCGCTCGCGCCATTCCCGGGCTGGAGGAGGCGACGCGTACGTCGTATGCGCGAGCGGTGCCGGGTGGGACGATCACGCTCACACCCCGGCGCGACCACATAGCCCTGGACGTGGCGGTGGACGACACGCGGCAGCTCGCCCGCATCGTGGCCCGCTGCCGCCGCCTGCTCGACCTCGACGCCGAGCCCGGCGCCATCGCGGAGATCCTCGGCGAGACCTCGATCGGACCCCTGGTCGCGGCCCGTCCCGGGCTGCGGGTGCCGGGGGCGTTCGACGGCTTCGAGCTGGCCGTACGCGCGGTCGTGGGCCAGCAGATCTCGGTGGCCGGCGCCCGCACCCTCCTCGGCCGCATCGTCGCCCGGGCCGCCGGCCCGCTCTTCCCCACCCCCGCCGAGCTGCTGGACACCGACCTCACGGGCCTGGGCCTGACCAACCGCAGGATCGCCACCCTCAAGCACCTGGCCGCCCACCTGGCGGACGGCCACATCGACCTGGACGGCGGCCAGGACCCCACCGAGGCGGTGGCGGCCCTGCTCGAAGTCCCCGGCATCGGCCCGTGGACGGCCAGCTACATCGCCCTGCGGGCACTCCGCGACCCGGACGCGTGGCCCACGGGCGACCTCGTGCTCAAGAAACGCATGGCCTGCTTGGGCATTCCCGACGACCACATCGAGCGGTGGCGGCCCTGGCGGGCCTACGCCGCCCTGCACCTTTGGAGCGCATCATGATCGCTGCCCAGCTCGTCCCGACCCCCGTGGGGCCGCTGTCCCTGCTGTCCCGCGAGGGCGTGCTGGTGGCGGCCGGCTTCACCGCCGACCCCACGGAGATGTTCGCCCGCCTCACCCCCGCCCTGCAGGCGGAGGGCCTGGAGGTCGTGGACGACCTCGGGGCCGCGGCCTCGGCGGTCCGGGCGTACCTGGCCGGCGACCTGGACGCCCTGGACGCCATCCCGGTCTCCCAGCCCGGCACGCCCACCCGCAAGCGCCTCCACCAGACACTGCGCGAGGTCAAGCCCGGAACCACCGTCTCGTACGCGGAACTCGCCGAACGAGCCGGTCTTCCTCGGACTGCGGCTCGGGCCGCCGGGTCGGCCTGCGCGCAGAACCTGATCGCGCCCTTTGTGCCGTGCCATCGGGTGCTGCCCAGTGGTGGGGGCTATGGCGGGTACTACTACGGCGTACCGGTCAAGGAATGGCTGATTGCCCACGAAAGCGGAGGAATTACTAACGTAGAGTAACCTCAAGACAACATTCGGTAATGTGTTCGCCATGCCGACGCGGGAACACGAGTACCTCATAGAACTCGTACGCCAGCGCCCGTCTCTCGTCGCCACCTTGCTGACTGAGACGGGCGTCTCCGTACCTCCCTTCCAAGAGGCCCAGCTGGGCAACGCCGACTTCAACGTCTTCAGGCCGACTGAATTCCGGGCCGATTCGGTCGTCTTGCTGACGAAGGACGGCGCGCCGGTGTCAGCGGTCGTGCTGGAGGTCCAACGCGAATACGACAAGCGGAAACGCTGGTCCTGGCCCGTCTATCTCGCGACTCTCCGCGCCCGCCAGGAGTGCCCGGCGTTACTCCTGGTCTTCTGTGACAACCCGGAGACAGCCCGCAAGCACATGGAGCCCATCGACATGGGGCATCCGGGTTGGGTGCTGCACCCGATCGTCATCGGCGCAGGCGAGGTGCCCGTGATCACCGATCTGGGCTGGGCCGTTGAAGAGCCCGCACTCGCCGCGCTTTCGGCCATCGTGCACAGCCGGTCCGAGTCCGGCTTCAAGGTAGTTCAGACACTCCTCTACGCAGTCATGCGTAAGCCCAGCGAGATGAGAGACTACGCTGAGATTGCGTTGCCATGTCTGCCCGAGTCGATGAAGGTCAAGGTAAAGGAGTTCGTGATGACCATGGCACCTGAGTCCAGAAGCGAACTGCTTCTCGAGTGGGTCGCCGAAGGCGAAGCCCAGGGCAAGGCCAAGGGCGAGGCCAAGTCGATCCTCCTCTTCCTGGAGGCGCGCGGCATCCCCGTCCCCGACCAGGCACGCATACGCATCACCGAGTGCACCGACCTTGACACCCTCGAGGCCTGGATCCGCAAGGCCGCCACCGCTCAGAGCGCCGATGACCTGTTCTGATTGTGCGAAAGCCACGAAGCTGGCGCGCCGGGGGGTGGCCTGGGGCATGGCCGCACCCCGTACCAGGCCGGCTCATGGTCAGGCGGGCACGAGGCGGCGGGCCTGGATGCCCGCTGCTGCCGCCACCGCCAGCCCCACCAGGCCCAGCAGGGCGGCCGACCAGGCGGGGGCCGTGTAGCCGAGGCCGGCGTCGATGGTGAGGCCCGCCGCGAAGGAGCCGATGGCGTTGCCCAGGTTGAAGGCGCCGATGTTGGCCGCCGAAGCAAGCGTGGGCGCGCCGGCGGCGGCGTCCAGGACGCGGGTCTGCAGGGGCGAGACCGTGGCGAAGGCGGCCACGCCGAACAACGTGATGGTGATGACGAACGCCACCTGACTGCCCGACACCAGGGCGACCGCCACGGCCAGGAGGGTGAGCAGGGCGACCGAGCCGTAGATGCTGGGCATGACCGCGCGGTCGGCCAGCTTGCCGCCGATCAGGTTGCCCACCACCAGGCCGACCCCGAACAGGGCCATGACCACGGGCACGGCTCCGGGTGAGAAACCGCCCACGCCGGTCATGATGGGCGCGATGAACGTGATGACGGCGAAGACCGGGGCGAAGCCGAAGACGGTCATCGCCAGGGCCAGCCAGACGCCGGGCTTGCGGAACGTCGACAGCTCGCGCAGGACGCCGCCGGACGGGCGCGGCTGGCGGGGGACGAGCGCCAGGACGCCGGCCAGCCCGGCCACGCCGATGGCCACCACGACCCAGAACGTGGCCCGCCAGCCGAACGCCTGACCGATCCAGGTCCCCAGGGGCACGCCCAGGACGTTCGCGAGCGTGAGACCGGTGAACATCAGGGCGATGGCGCTGGCCCGCTTCTGCGGCGCCACCAGGTCGGCGGCCACCACCGAGCCGACCCCGAAGTACGCGCCGTGCGCGAAGGCGGACAGGAAGCGCCCGGCCATCAGCACCGCGTACGAGGGGGCCAGAGCCGACAGCAGGTTCCCCACGATGAACAGCACCATCAGCGACAGCAGCATGGTCTTGCGCGGCAACCGCCCGCCGAGCATGGTCAGCGGCGGCCCGCCGACCGCCACGCCCAGGGCGTATCCGGACACGAGCAGCCCGGCAGCCGGGATCGTCACGCCGAAGTCGGCCGCGACCTCGGGCAGCAGCCCGTTGATGATGAACTCCGTGGTTCCGATGCCGAAGGCGCTGATCGCGAGGGCGAACAGGGCGAGAGGCATAGACTACTCCTCAGACGACGTTAGTAAGCGTGGACATTATTTGCACACGCCGACTAACTGACCATACAAGGATGTCGAGGAGGCTGTCACATGCCCCTAGCCGATGACGCCGTCGAGGCGCGCGCCCAGGGCTGGCGCACCCTCGCGGCGCTGCACGCGAAAATCGACGACAAGCTGGAGAAATCACTCCAGAAGGAGCACGAGCTCAGTGTGAGCGAATACACAGTGCTGGACGTGCTGGCCAGGCAGGACGGCTGGCACATGCGCATGCAGCAGCTCTCCAGAGCCGTCGTGCTCAGCCAGAGCGCCACGACGCGGCTGGTCACCCGGCTGGAGAACCGCGGCCTGCTCAGGCGCTATCTGTGCGAGGACGACAGGCGCGGGATCTACTCGGAGGTCACACAGGCCGGGTTCGAGCTGCTCGGCCGGGCACGTCCCACGCATGACGCCGTGCTGAAGGAAGTGCTGGACGAGGCGGCCGAGCTGCCCGAGCTGGCCCCGCTGGTCGCGGTGATCAGGGCTTGACGTTGCTCTGGATCTCGCCGACCGGCACGTCCCGGGTGGCGCCGACCTCCACAGGGGCGAACTGGAACGGCACCACGTTGTCGGTGACCTGGACCGGCCAGACGGTGGTGACGGTGAGCGTGTACTTCTCGCGCGGCTGGTCGATCGACGAGCGCAGGTAACGCACGCCGCACGAGAACGTGCCGCCCTTGGTGTACTGCTTCCCGGACGTCCCGCAGCCGTCCTCACGCACCTCGGCCCGGTCCTTGGTCGTGCCCGGGTCGATCTTGATGTCCTGGAGAGTGGCCACCACCGTCGCGCTCATGACGCCGGGGATCGTCGCGGTCACCGACCGGCGCGGCTCCCCGATGCCCTCCAGCCACACCCAGGTGGGGAGGTTGACGTAGCTCTTGGCGTCGGGACTCAGCTTGACCGTCGGCTCGGGCACGGTCAGCGCGGCCCTGGCGATCTCGGCCAGCTCCTGGATGGTGATGCCGGCCGGCGGCGTGGTGCCTGGCGGCACGAAGACGAACGGGTCGAGACTGGAGAAGCAGGCCTCGCCCTTCGGGTCGGAGGCGTTGTACGCCGGCCCCCACCAGCGCCCTTCCTTGCCGATCTGGTCCTCGAACTGCTTGAGGAACTGCTTGAACTTCTCATCGGTCGGATTCTTGGTGAACTTGAAGAAGTAGTCCCGCAGCCCCTGCTGCGTCTTGAGCATCTCGCTCGCGTCCTGGCCCGGCTCGTACCAGCATGGGCGTTTGAGCACGTAGCCGTCGCCCTTACCGCCCCTGGCGCCGTCACCCGAGATGACGATCTTGGAGTTGAACAGGTCGACGCCGACCGTGGAGCCGTCCTTGAAGGCCCTGCCACTCGGCTGGTCGTCCAAGGAGCCTGCCAGCATCGTCAGGGCCGCGACGGCCATCGGGACGAGGCGGTTCATCCGGTGCATCCCTTCATGTCGTAGCGGAGTCCCCTGATCCGCCACACGCCATCGTCGCCGCGGTGGGCGAGCGCGGCCTGGAGGTACGGCGTACGCACCCAGTCGGGCTGGGGCACAACCGCCTTGCCGGTGCGTGTGGAGATCAGGCGCGCCTTCGACTCGTCAACACAGGCGTTGATCTGCGCGCCTTTGCCGCCGACGACCGCGGCGACGCGCAGGTTGTAGAGCCGGGCAGCGCCTTTCACCGTCTTCTCCTGTTGGGTGTATCTGTGCACCCAGTCGTACGCGTCGCGGGCCGCCATGAGTTCGAACTCCACATCCTGTAGGTATCGATCGCTTCCGGAGACGAGCACCTTCCTGGAGGCCAGGTAGTAGCCGGTGATGACCTTGAGTAGGGGGTCGCGGTCGGCGGGCCAGTCGATGTCCACCCGGAGCCGGCCGCCGATCGTGATCGTTTCCGGCCCGGACGCGGTGGGCTCGGGCCTGGTCTCGCTCTTCGGGGGTGCGCTGGACGCGGACCCCTGGGGCGCGTACGGGCGTTCGGCCTGCCCGCAGCCCGCCAGGACGATCACCAAGAGCACCAGGACTCGTCTCATGCCGATGACTCCCTCACCACATGGATGCGCCACGTGGGCAGCAGTTCCTCGATCAAGGCCTCGGTCTCCGGGGCCATGCCGCCGCCGTACGGGTGCGAGGCGGCCCTGCGGGTCAGCCCCTCGACGACGGCACGCAGCCGTACGGTGTCCTCGGTCGCGTGCGTGGCGCGCAGCAGGTCGCGCCAGAGGCCCTCGTCGTCGGCCGCCAGCAGCAGCGCCGCGCGTACGGCCGCCACCGCGGCGTCCGGCTGGCCGTGTGCGAGCCTGAGCTCGCAGAGCTGGTGTGCCGCGTCGGCCACCTCGGCGGCCACGTCGTACTCCAGGTCCTCGGCCGCCAGCCAGGCGTACCTGCCCGGCTGGCGGCCGGTCAGCAGCGGACCCCTGACCAGGCCGAGTGCCTTCTCCAGCAGGACGGCCCTGGCCGTCGGGTCGCCGTGCGAGCGGCGTACGAGCTCGCGGAACAGCACCCAGTCCGTACGCACCTCGGGCCCCAGCCTGAGCCGACCGGCCTCGTCGGCGAGCAGGTGCTCGGGCCCCAGCCATTCGGCGACCCTGGCGATCGTGGCATCCCTGACCATGGCCTGCACGCCGCGCGGCCACAGCACGCCGCCGAGCACCGAGGGATGCACGCCGCCGGGGTGGGTGGCCAGGTAGACCAGCAGCTCGGTGGCCAGCGCCATCCGGCCTTCCTCCAGCGGCCGCAGGCCGGTGACCTCGATGGGACCGAGGATCCTGATCTCGACGACGGGCGGGTGCAGCCCTTCCAGCGGCTCGGCCTCGGGGACGGGCTCGCCGTCGAGCCGGCCGGCCGTGCGGAAGAGGTCGACCAGGGCCTGGTAGTGGCGGCGCGGCAGGAGCTGGGCCTGCACGTCGAAGCCGAGCTCGGCGATCCTGGCCCGGCCGTCGTCGCCGATCTCCAGCGTCCAGGTGGCGTGCGGCACGTCGCCCGCCAGGACGTACCCGGCGGTGTCCCTCCGGGCCAGCAGCGCGAGGCGCCTGGCCTCCTCGTGCGTGGGCGCCACCGCGGAGAGCAGGTAGTGGGCGTCGCGCGGGCTGCCGGTGATGCGCCCGGTCAGCACCTCCCTGCGCGGTGCCGCGCTCGCCTCCAGCTCGGGCAGCACCTCCGCCAGGCTGCCGACGGCCCTGATCCGGTCGGGAGCGATGGCGGTCAGCTCCTCGCCGAAGCCGACGAGAGTGATGCGCATGCGGTCGGACCAGCGGTTCGTGGCCAGCTCGACGGCGAGCGCGGCCAGCGCGGCCGTGGTCTGCGGGCCGCGCACGTTGATCAGGCCCTGCGCGGCCTCCAGGTCGATCAGCACGCGCCCGCTCGCGTCCGTGCCGATGGAGACCAGCCCCGGGTACGGCGCACCCCCAGGCTGATCCTCCAGCAGACGGCCTTCGTGGGCGGGCAGCCGCCAGACCTGGCCGCCGTCCTGGGCCGTCCACGGCGCGGGGGCGTTCTCGTCCGGGGGATGGATCCACAGGTCGAGCGTGCGTGCCGACAGGTGCGCCCCGTACACGGTGGGCGGGGTGCGGTTCTGGGCGGCCAGCTCCGCGCCGAGCAGCCGCAGGCCGATGTCGAGGATGCGGGCCCCCGGCGCGTCGCCGCCCAGCCTGAGCGCGACCTCGGCCTGGGCGGCGTCGTCGCGCGGGCGTACGATCCTGCGGCCGAACACCCTGCGCCACAGCTGCTCGCGCCGCCGCCTGGCCAGCACCAGCAGCAGGCCGGCGGCGGCCAGCGAGGCCGAGGCGAGATAGTCGGTGAGGTCGGCCTGGCTCTCCTGGATGACGGTCGGCTGCTGCTGCTGTTCGGCCCGCTGCTCCGGCTGGCGGTGCTTGGCCTCGGCCTTCTTCTCGGCCTCCTTCTCGACGCGGTCGGACTGCGCGCCGCGCTCGACGTGCCGGTCCACCTGTGCCCTGCCGGGATGCTCGCGCAGCGTCTCCTCGCGGGGCTGGCCGGCGGGGACGATGTGGACATTCCTTGCATCGTCCGGCATGTCGAGCACCCAGCCGGGCCTGATCAGGTCGGCCATGCGCAGGCGGCTGCCGTCCGGCTGCTCCTTCGCCTGATTGAGCCGGTAGATCTCGGGATATCGGCGGCCGTCGCCCAGGCACTTCTCGGCGATCTCCCACAGGCTCTCGTGGTGCCGGCCGTGCGGGGGCTGCACCACGTACACCTTCTTGGTCTTGTGCGTCTCGAGCGTCTTCTCGACGATCGGCGCCGAGTACGCGACCGCCGTCACGGGCGGGGCGGCCGGGGTCGGCGCCAGCTTGACCAGCGGCGCGACCATCGCCCCCGCCGTGAACAGCAGCAGCACTGCGCCGACGAGCTTGTTGGCCAGCGCCTGCGTCCCGCCGGAGAGCGGCACGCGGGCGGGCATGCCGACCCTGCGGACGCCGGCGTACACCTCGACCAGCACGCACACGAACAGCTGGAACCAGGCCAGCCACACCAGCAGGATCAGCACGGCCACGATCGTGCTCGGGCCGACCCGGCTGGTGAGCAGGTCGAGGTCGAGCAGTTCGGGCGCGATCGGCGGGCCCACGAACGTGAGCAGCGCGTACGGCACGCCGCCCACGAGCGCGACCAGCACGATCAGCGACGCGATCCCGGCGAGCACGTCACCCGCGCTGCGCCTGGCCTTGACGCGCACGGGCGTGTGACGTCCGTGTGGACGCGCGGGCTCTCGCGTCGCCATCGTCTCTCCCTTCCGCCGTCCAGCGTCGTGCCTCGCACGTTCGCCGATCCATTGAGTGGTGCGATTCGGTCTATCTCGCTTCGGGCGCGGCGACCGCCTGGCCGGTCATCTCGAAGTCCGGGAACCCGATCGCGCTCAGGAAGAACGCCTCCCCCCGCACCGACACGGTGACCGTCACCTGCGCCTGGCCGACGGTGCACTGGCCGCGGGTCACGTCGTCGCCGCCCTGCGCCGTGACGATCTCGTCGGCCCTGGCGCACACTTGGTCCTCGCCGAGCAGCCGGGTCTGCCCGGTGGCCCGGAGGTGGTCGACGTCGATCTGGTCGGCGCCGGCCCGCGCGGACTGCTCGGCCACGTCGGCGGCGCGCAACCGGGCGTTGATCGCCGAGCCGCCGTCCACGAGCAGCCCGGCCAGCAGGAACACGGCGACGGAGAAGAGCACGGTGAAGACCGACATCGACCCCCGCTCACTCATCGACCCTCCTGAACTGCTCGATCGGCACCACCGCCGTGCCGGTCATCCGCTTGGCGCCGACCCCCAGGAAACCGAGGTCCAGCTCGCAGCTCACCTCGGCCTGGACCTGGCCGCCCTGCTCCCACGTGGAGCCGTCCAGCGAGACGGACGGGGACCCGCAGGGGCCGGTCAGCGCGCTCTCGGCGATGGCCTCGGCGGCGGCCTCGGCGTCGCCGAACGAGCGCTGCACCGACGCGGCGCGGGCCGCGTCCCTGGCCGCCCCGTTGACCCGGCCCTGCGTCTCCACCAGCACCCCGGCTCCGGCCAGGAACATGAGGAACAGCAGGAAGACCGGGGCCAGCATCACGGTCTCCACGGCCATGGAGCCGCGCTCTCCGCCGCTCATGAGCAGTCCTCGCCGCCGTTGTCGGGGCGGAAGCACTCGACGGGCCCGCCCGCGGTGGCGGTGATCGTGAACGTCAGCTCGGGCAGCAGCGGGATCACCTGTACGGCGCTGCCGGTCACGGTGACGAAGCGCTCGTCGGGCTCCTTCTCGGACGTCGTGGCCGTGGCGCCCTGGAGCAGCTTCGGGCCGACGGCCCGGATGATGTCGGTGGCCTTCGCGGTGGCCTGGCCCGGCCAGTCACCGGAGTCGAACGGCGCCGCCCTGGCCACGCGCGCGCCCTCCTGGGCGGCCGCCTCCGCGACCTGGCGGGCGTGGAACCAGAGCGCAACCTGCACGATGAGCAGCGCGACCGCCAGGACGACCGGCATGAGCACGGCCAGCTCGATCACCGTCGCGCCCCGCTCACCTCTCTTACGGGGTGCCACCGGTGTCACCGCCACCGCCGAAACTGCCTTGGATCTCGCTCTGCTTCTGCTCCACCAGCGTCTTGATCAACGTGGCCAGGCCAAGCGCGACACCGGCGATGATGGCGGTGATGATCACCCACTCGACGGCGGAGGCGCCGCGGGTGGGGGCGGTTCGGGCGCGGTGGATGCGCACGCTCAGGTACGCGGTGAGATACACGATCCAGGGATGGTTCATCAGGACCCCAACATCTTCATAGCGGCGGGAAAACTGAGGAAAATCACGAAACCGGCGCAGAGCAGGAGCTGAGCGACGAGCATCGACTGCGACCGCTCGCCGGCCTTGCCCTCGATCTCCGCCAGCTCGCGGCGGCGCAGCGTGGCCGCCCTGGCAGTCAGCGACGCGCGTACTTTGGCGCCGTCGTCGGCCACCAGGCCCAGCGCGGCGGACAGGTCGCGCAGCTCGTCGACGTTGATCTCCTCGCCGAGCTGGCCGAGCGCCTGCCACGGAGTGATGCCGACGATCCTGGCGCCGCTCAGCGCGTCGCGGATGCGGCCCATCGCCCAGTTGGGCTGCTCGCCGCTGACCGAGACGGCCATCATGAGGGCCTCGGGGACGCCGCGTCCGCCGGCCAGGTTCATGGAGACGAGGTCGAGGAACGCCCCGACCACGTGGCGGAAGTCGCGCCGCCTGGCCGCCGCGTCCTTGCGTACCTGCAGGTCGGGCAGGAAGAAGAAGAGGACCGCGACGAGCACGGCGGCCCAGAACGGGATGGCGAGCGAGGTGCCCCACTCCATGAGCACCAGCCAGCCGAGCAGCAGCGGAAAGGCCAGCAGGCCACTCGCCGCCAGCAGCACCTTGCCGGCCAGGAACGCCTCGAACGAGCGGCCGAGCAGCGCCAGGTCCGCCTTGGTCGACTTGACCTCCCAGCCGCGGGCCCCGTACAGGCGGGCCAGCCGCTCGCCCAGATCGCGGCGGAACGCGCTGACCTCCTCGTCGGGCAGCACGAGCTGGATGCGGGGGCCGCCCGCGTCCTCGCGCACGGCGTCGAGCGCCAGCAGCCGCGCCACCAGCCCGGGACGGGCCGGGAAGAGCGCCCTCAGCAGTACGAACAGGCCGAGCCCGAGTACGGCTCCGCCCAGCGCGCCCTCAACCATTGCCGCCGCCTCCTCCCATGAGCAGCCGCGTCGGCTTGTCGAACCTGGCCAGCCGCCTCATCCAGGCGAACCCGGCCCCGAACAGCCCGGCGACGACCACCAGGACGGCCTGGCCGAGCACGCCCTCGTACTCGGCCACGTACGAGGGGTTGAACAGGATGAGGAGCCCGGCGAAGACCAGCGCGGTGATCACCACGATCTGGACGCTGCGCCTGGTCGCGCGGCGCTCGGCTTCGACGCGGCGGCGCATGTCGAGCTCCTCGCGGGCCGAGACGGCCAGCGCGCCCAGCACGTCGCGCAGGCCGGGGCCGCGCAGCCGGGAGTTGAGTATGAGTGCGGCCACCACGAGGTCGGCCGAGGGGTCGTCGAGCTCGTCGGCGAACAACGCCAGGGCCTCGGGCAGCGCCATCCTGGTGTGCAGCCGGTCGATCATGGCCCGCAGGTGGGGCCTGAGCGTGGGGGCGGCGGCCCTGATGGACGACGGGATGGCCTGTTCGAGCCCGGCCGCGCCGGCGATCGTGTCACGCAGGGACTCGGTCCAGGCGGCGAGCCCTTCGAGCCGGCGCATGGCGGCGCGTTCCTCGCCTGCCCCGCCCGACAGGCCGCGCCAGGCGAACACGAGCAGCACCGTGCCCGCCGCCATGACCGGCCAGCCGGTGATGATCAGGACCAGTCCCGCGGCCACGGCCGCCACCGCAGTGCGTGTGGTCAGCATCTTGATCAGGTGGCGCTTGGGCTGGGACGGGCGGGGGCGCATGCCGTACAGGGAGATGAAGAACAGGAACAGGCCGCCGCCGCCGAGCGCTCCGGCCAGCATCGCCAACGGGTCGAGCACCATGGCTCACCACCCCCCTGGCAGGTAGCCGTGGGCGGCGAGCTCCTCCAGGCAGGAGACCGGGGCGTGCGGGACGGCGGTGCCGTCGGGGCCCGGCACGAACACCTCGCTCGACAGGACGCGGCCGTCGACGCCGTTGACCTCGCGGATGCTGGAGACGTAGCGGCGCAGGGTGCCGCCGACGTTGTAGTCGTTGCGCTTCTCGATGAAGACGACGAAGTCGATGGCGCCCGCGATGAGCATGTGGGTGGCGTCGATGGGCAGGCGCTCGCTGGCCTGCAGGGCGTAGGTGGAGATGCGGTTGAAGACCTCCATGCTGGAGTTGGCGTGGATGGTCGACAAGGAGCCGTCGTTGCCCTGGGTCATCGCGTTGAGCATGGTGACGATCTCGTCGCCGAGGACCTCGCCGACGATGACGCGGCTGGGGTTCATGCGGAGGGAGCGTCTGACCAGCTCGGCCATGGAGATCTCGCCCTGGCCCTCGGAGTTGGGCAGGCGCTGCTCGAAGGCGACCACGTTGGGGTGGAGCTCGGGGAACTGGTCGAGGCCCAGCTCCAGGGCGCGTTCGACGGTGATGAGGCGCTCGCTGGGCGGGATCTCGTTGGCCAGGGCTCTGAGCAGGGTGGTCTTGCCGGCGTTGGTGGATCCGGCGATCATGATGTTCTTGCGGGCGGCGACGGCGGCCGTCAGGAACCTCGCTATGTCCCGACTTATCGTGCCGTTGCCTGCCAAGTCGGACAGGAAGACCTTGCCGAGGCGGGCGCGGCGGATCGAGACCGCCGGCCTGACGGTGACGTCCATGACGGCGCTCAGCCTGGAGCCGTCGGGCAGGCGCAGGTCGAGCTGCGGGTTGGCGGTGTCGAACGGCCTGCTCGACAGGCCCGAGTACGCCGCCAGGATCTGGATGAGCTCGATCAGCTCGTCGTCGGAGTCGGCGACCGGGTCCTGCATGGCCTCCTGGCCGTCGGCGTAGCTGACGAACACCTTGTCGCAGCCGTTGATGTCGATGTTCTCGACCTCGGGGTCGTCGAGCAGCGGCTGCAGCCTCCCCACGCCGAACAGCGCGGCGTGGATGCCGGCGGCGAGCGCCTCTTCCTCCTCGACCGTGGGCGGCGTGCGGCCGAGGCCGATCTCGTTGCGGGCGTGCTCCTCGAGCACCTGGGAGATCAGCGCCCTGGCGAACTGGCGCTCGTCCTCCCCCGTCATCGGGGGCAGGCCGTTGGCCTGGTCGAGCCTGCGCTGGTGGGCCAGGCGGTCGCCGACCTCCTGGCGGAAGCGCTTGACGAGCGAGTGGTCGATCATCGATGGCTCACCAGTCTCCCCGCGAGGTCTCTTGCCGTACGGATGAGCAGGGAACGGTCGAGGCGGCCGCCCCACTGGCCGCGCAGCAGCTCGGCGCCCTTGGGATCGTGCGCGAGGCCGTACACGTGCTGGACGGCCGGGCCGACGATCCTGCGCACGTCGTCGATGGAGGCGCGGTAGTTACGCGGGTCGGCGATCACGGCGACGCCGTGCGCCTTGGTGACCTGGAGGCGTTCGCGCAGGTGGGCGACGTGGTCGAGGGTGGCCCTGGTGAGCAGCACGACCTGCTCGGCCTCGGCGATCAGGTCGCCGAGCTGCGGGTGCGCGCCGAGGCGGCCGCAGTCGGCGATCACGTCGGCGTTCGGGATGGCGGCGAGCGACCTGCCCAGAGGCCCCCACATCCAGGTGAGCCCGGCGGCCTGCTCGCCGTGTGTCAGCCCGATCAGCACGTCGAGCCCTCCGACGACCTTCTGGGTGTGCTGGTGGATCTGGGCGGGCTCGAGCCCGCGCCGCGCCGTGGCGCCGAGCGTGAGCAGCCCCTTCGCCGGGTTGAGCACGCCGCCGTCCACGGCAGGGAGCCGGTAGGCGAGGTCGCCGCCCGCCGGGTCGCATTCGGCCAGCAGCACGGGACGCGGCCACACCGCCGCCAGGGCCGTCGCCGCAGTCGTCACACCCGGCGCGCCTTTGTCGGCGGCCAGTACGATCAGCGCCACGTCAGCGTGCCCCCGGTAGCTCGGCGACCGCGATCTCCCCGCTGGAGGCGAAAGCCACCAATTCCGGCGATGCCGACGCGTCCACGACCACAGTGATCTGGCCGGAGTTTCCCATTCTGGACTTGTCGCCGACCGAGAAGACGAGCGCGCTTTCCGCGAGTACGCGTGTTTGTCCCTGGCTTGACCGGCTCGGCACGAATACCACCTGGACGCGGTCACCCGGTTCCACTTCCGCAGGCATTTGCCCCGGCTTGAGCGACAATCCGACGGTCGCCTTTCCCTGGCTCAGCTCGGTGCTCGCCCTGACGCCCATCTTGTTGGTCAGCAGGGTCCCGGGAAGGATGGTGACGGCCGCGAAGCTGTTGCTCACCAGGCCGCGCTGCGACCAGCTCACATAGTCGACGCCGCCGTCCGCCGCGATCTTGACCTCTTCGAGCGCCTGCTCGGGGAACTTCTGGCCTGCGCCGATCTGCTGGGTGACGCGGATGGCGGAGACGCGGTCGCCGCTGCGCAGCACGAGCAGGGTCGTGGCCAGCGCGCCGCCGAGTATGAGGAGAACGGCGAGGGCGGCCAGGGCCGGTTTGCGTTCTCGAGGGGGCACGGGGAGCTTGCGCGAGGCCGGGCCGGACAACCCCGCCGCCGCGTTGACGGCAGGCTTTTCACTGGTCCTCATGGGTGGGGGGCTCCCAATTGAATCGTGGAATTCCCCGCCATTATGTGGGGCCGGGCGTGCGCTCGTGGGCGGAATGCGAGGACCCATGCTTGTTTCGCAGGTGACCGGCGGCAACCCGAAATAATCGATGCTTGTTGTTTCTATCGAGTTGACGGATGGCAATATTTCCGGCTAGTCGTCCCTGTAACAACGATTGTCACAATATTCACATTGTTTGACGCCCAGCCATGCCATTGCCGTCAACCGGCGGGCCGGATCCCGTTTCGAGCGCTAACTTTGGGCGCCCGAGGTCCGAGCGAGGAGACGACACCATGCGGATCATGCTCACCGTGCTCGGCGAGCAGGGGGACCGTGACGTCGTGATCGACGGTGACGACGGCACCACCGTGGCGGCGGTGAGCGAGGCGCTCAGCGATCATGGGCCGCTGGCGCAGGTCGTACGTCTGCCCGGGGCGCGAGCGCCCTACGGGATGTCGGCCGCCGGTGACACGGGCGCCCGGGTGCCGCGCCCCCGCAGGTCGGAGCGGGCCGGTGTACCGGCGAAACACCGGGCCGTACCGGCGGGTCCCCGGGCAGGCGGACGGGCGAATCCCCCCGGGACGGCGCCGGTGGTGTGGCGTGACGGCCGCCCGCTCGACCCCCGCGCCCCCGCCGTCGCCGTGCTGCGCGACGGCGACAAGATCACCCTGGATCCACGGCTGGCCCGCGCCACCGTCGTCGAGGAGCCGGGCGGGGTGGCCGAGGTGCGCGTGGTGGGCGGTCCGGCTGCCGGGGCCGTACACAGGCTGGGCCTGGGCGTCCACGTCATCGGCTCCGACCCGATGTGCGCCATGTCCACCGCCGACCCGGCGCTGGCCCCGGAGGCGGTGACCGTGCGCGTCACGCCGGAGGCGATCACCATCGAGCGCGCCTGGCGCGGGCCGGACGAGGCGCCGAAACTCAAGCTCAAGGGCAGATGGGCCGAGGAGGTCGCCGAGCTCACGGCCAGGGTCGCGGAGCGGGAGGCGGCCGAGCTGGCCGCCGACTACGGCGAGGTGCCCGAGCTCGACGGCCGCCCGCTCACCGAGCGCACGGAATGGCCCGATCAGGCCGTGCTGACCTGCGGCTCGTCGGTGTTCGTGCTGACGTCGATCGAGCCCAGGGACGCGCACCTGGCACCCAGGAGCGAGGGCGGCGTCTCCTACAACCGCCCGCCCAGGCTCCGGCGCCCCGAGCCGGAGCGCAAGTTCGTCAAGCCGAAGGAGCCGTCCAGGAACGAGGGCCTGCGCCTCCAGCTGCTCGCCGCCTTCCTGCCCGCCGTGCTCGGCCTGACGCTGGCGATCGCCCTGAAGCAGTGGTACTACCTGCTCGTCGCCCTCATGACCCCGGTCATCATGATCGGCCAATGGTGGAGCGACCGCCGCCACGGCAAGAAGCAGCACAAGAAGGCGATCAAGGAGTACAACGCGCAGCTCCAGGCGTACGACGAGGCCGTCGAGCAGGCGCGAGCGGCGGACGAGGCGGCGCGCAGGTCGGACGCGCCCGACCCCGCGCAGGTGCTGCTCACGGCCACGGGGCCGCGCAGACGGCTGTGGGAGCGCAGGATCCACGACTCCGACGCGCTCAGGCTCAGAGTCGGGCTCGCCGACCTGCCCGCCGACCTGGAGCTGTCGGAGGAGCAGGGCGGGCCCATCGACCCGCCGATGTGCCACTCGGTGCCCGTGGCGCTGCCGATGCGCCGGCTGGGCGTGGCGGGCGTCACGGGCCCGCGTACGGAGGCGACCAGCCTCGCGAGCTGGCTGATCTCCCAGGCGGCGACCCTGCACAGCCCGCGCGACCTGGCCATCGTGGTCGTGTCCGCGCACGCCGACGGCGAGCGCCGCTGGGGCTGGATGCGCTGGCTGCCGCACTGCATGCCGCGCGCCGGCGAAGAGTGCGTGGTGCTGGCCGGCACCGATCCCGAGTCGGCCGCCCGCCGCGTCGCCGAGCTCGCCGCGCTCATCGACGAACGCCAGAACACCTCGATCCCCGAGCTGGGCAAGATCCCCACCGGCTGGGACGACCTGGGCGGCCCGGAGAAGCCCACGTTCTCCTCCTACGACGTACGCCCGTACGACGTCCTGGTGATCCTCGACGGCGCCCAGGTCCTTCGCGGCCTGCCGAACATGCCCCAGGTGCTGCGCCAGGGCCCGCGTTCCGGGGTGTTCACGCTCGCCATCGACGACGACCAGCGCCTGCTGCCCGAGGAGTGCCAGACCGTGGCCGCGTGCGGCGGCGACGGTCTCGTACGCCTGCGCGGCGGCGGCCTCGACGTCATCGGCCCCATCCTGGGCGACCTCGTCTCCCCCACCTGGTGCGACCGCCTCGCCCGGGCCCTGTCCCCGATCCGCGACGTGAGCAGGGACGACGCGTCGGCCAACCTCCCGGACGCCGTCCGCCTGCTCGACCTGATGGGCCTGTCCAACCCGACCGGCCGGGAGCTGGCCGCCCGGTGGCGCGACCACGGCTCCACGCAGGCGCTGATCGGGGTCGGCCCGGACGGCCCGTTCTCGGTGGACCTCAAGCTCGACGGCCCCCACGGACTGATCGCGGGCACCACGGGCGCGGGCAAGTCGGAGTTGCTGCAGACGCTGATCTGCGCGCTGGCGGTGAACAACCGGCCGGACCAGCTCACGTTCGTGCTGATCGACTACAAGGGCGGCGCCGCCTTCAAGGAGTGCGTACGCCTGCCGCACACGGTCGGCATGGTCAGCGACCTCGACGGCCACCTGACGCAGCGCGCCCTCGACTCGCTGGCCGCGGAGATCCGCAGGAGAGAGCGCCTGCTGCTGGCAGCCGGGGCCAAGGACATCGACGACTACACGGGTCCGGCGATGCCGCGCCTGGTGTTGATCATCGACGAGTTCGCCGCACTCGTGGCCGAGCTGCCCGACTTCGTCACGGGTCTCGTCGACATCGCCCGCAGAGGCCGCTCGCTGGGCATCCACCTCATCCTGGCCACCCAGCGGCCCGCCGGCGTGGTCACCGCCGACATCCAGGCCAACACGTCGTTGCGCATCGCGCTGCGCGTGACAGAACCCGCCGAGTCCGCCGACGTCATCGACCTGCCCGACGCCGCCCACATCTCCAAGTCGACGCCCGGCCGCTGCTACGTGCGTTCCGGGGTGGGGGCGGCCACCGCCGTGCAGACGGCCCGGGTCGGCGGCCGCAGCCCCGCGTCACCGGCCCGTTCGGGCGGCCCGTTCGCGGCGCCGAGCGCCGATGTCCGGGTGCTCGATGTGACCTGGCGCTCCCTGGGCAAGCCCCTGCCCCGGCCCCCCGAGCCGGAAGAGGACTCGACGGCGACAGACCTCACCCTGGTCGCCGACGCCCTCATCGAAGCCACCCGCCTGGCCGGCGTCCCCGTACAACCCAGCCCCTGGCTGGACCCCCTCCCCGCCCAGTTCGTCCTGGACCTTCCGGAAGAACGTCCACATTCAGGGGAGTTCGCCGAGGTGGCGCCGTTGCCGTTCGGCCTGACCGACCGTCCGTGGGCGCAGGACCGGCACCCCCTGGCGCTCGACCTCGCCCACGGCGGCCACCTGCTCATCGCGGGCGCCGCCCGCTCCGGCAGATCGACGGCGCTGCGTACGATCGCGGGCTCCATCGCGGCCCATGCGTCGCCGGGGGACGTACACGTCCATGCGGTCGACTGCGGCTCGGGCGCGCTCCTGCCCCTGATGGCGATGTCGCACTGCGGCGCCGTCGTGACCCGTGACCAGCTCGACCGGGTGGAGCGCCTGCTCATCCGCCTCCGTGCCGAGGTGGGCCGCCGCCAGCAGCTCCTGGCCGAAGCCGGGCACGCGTCCCTGGCCGAATACCGCCAAGCCGGGCACCGCCTGCCCTGGCTGGTGTTCATGCTGGACCGCTGGGAGGGCTTCGTCGCCGCCTTCGAGGGCTACGACTACGGCCGGCTGATCGAGGCGCTGCTCCAGCTCCTGCGCGAAGGCCCGGCGGTGGGGCTGAGGGCCGTGGTCACCAGCGACCGTTCCGGCCTGCTCGGCCAGGTCTCGACGGTCTTCGACGACCGCCTGCTGCTCCGCCTGTCGGACCCCGCCGACTTCGGCTTGGCGGGCTTCCCCCTGAAGGGGCTGCCCTCGTCGATGCCGCCCGGCCGAGCCCTGTCGATGGGCGAGCACGGCATCGTCGAGCACCACATTGCCCTGCTCTCCCCCGATCCTTCAGGCCCGGCGCAGGTGGCGGCCCTCCAGTCCCTGTCCCGCACCGCCGCCAGTGGCGGCCGGCATTGGGAAGGGGAGCCGCCGTTGCGGGTGGACGCGCTACCGCTGCGGATCACGGCATCCCAGGCGCTCGCCCTGGACCCGACGTTCACGCCCCCGTCCCCCTTGTGGGCGCTGGTCGGCGCCGGAGGCGACGCTCTCGCGCCGCTCGGGCTCGATCTGCCGGCCCACGGGCCCGGGGCGGTGATCGCCGGTCCGTCCCGCTCCGGCCGCTCCTCGGTCCTGCTGACGGCCGCTCACTCGCTGATCGCCCAAGGCACGCCCGTCATCGCCGTCACGCCCCGGCGCAGCCCGTTGCGGGAGCTGGACGGGGCACTGGCCGTGCTGGACGGCAACGCCACGAACCTGGCCGAACTGGTCGCGGATCTGCGGCACTACGTCGTGCTGGTGGACGATGCCGAGCTGGTCAACGCGGACGCCCCGCTGGGGACGGCGTTGGAGGAGGTGCTCCGGTCGGGCAGGGACGGCGATCACGGGCTGCTGATCGCCGGTGCGACGGGGGATCTGGCCGTCGCGTATCGCGGGTTCGTGGCCGAGACGCGTAAGTCCCGTACCGGGGTGCTGCTGGCGGTCCAGAGTCAGGCCGACGGCGACATCTTCTCGATCCGCCTGCCGCGCGGGACGGTGGGAGGTCCGCCTGGGCGCGGCTTCCTGGTGAGGACGGGCAACATCACCCCCATCCAGGCGGCTCTGCCCGGCAACGGCTGACGTGCGGCCACTCCTCAGGACTCGTCGGCGGGGAGGGTGAAGAGGCGGACGTACACGGGGCGGGAGTCCGGCGGGGCGTCCTCCGCTGTGCGGCTGTACTTGAGCAGCAGGGCGACGTACTCGTCGTGGAACCGGCTCAGCTCCTCCTTCGTCAGGTGTGCCAGCCCTCTGGAGCCCCTGGCCCAGTCCGGGTCGGCGCGGTAGGCGGCGGGGAAGCGCTCCATGAGGGCGCGGTCCTCCTCGAAGCCGATCCGGTGGAACTCGGCCAGGACCGCGCGGTCCTCCGGGGCCAGCTGGTCGGGGGTCGGGGCGCGCAGGTCCCTGGGGAACCTGGCGCGGCGCCACCAGCGTTCGCGGCCTGACGAGCGCTCGGGGATCTCCTCGATGAAGCCGTACTTCTCCAGCTGCCGGAGGTGGTAGCTGGTCGTGCCGGTCTTGGCGCCGAGCAACTCGCCGAGGGTGGTCGAGGTGGCGGGGCCGTGGATGTTGAGGTGGGTCAGCATGCGGCGGCGCATGGGATGGGCCAGGGCCTTCAGCCTGCCCGGGTCATTGAGGATGAACGGCTCGTCAGCTTCCGGCGTCGGGTCCTCGTCCTTCATGAGGAGGAGGGTAGTACTCCAGAACGATATCTGCAGACTTTCCTTTGCCGAGAACTCTCTGCAGAGTATGTTCGGCGTTATGCGGATGATTGTTGCGGTCCTCGCCGCCCTCCTCTTAGCGCTCGCCCCCACCGCCGCCGGCGCCGGCACTGAGACGTCGCTTGACGTGCCCGACGATCTGGTGGCGAGCGAGGTGAGTTTCCGGGGAAGCGGCGGGCTGGTGCTGCACGGAAGTGTGATCAGTCCGGTACGGGCCCGGAGCGGGCGGGCCGGGGTCGTGCTGGTGCACGGGGCGGGAACTGGGACGAAGCGGGAGAAGCTGCTGGTCGAGGCCGTGGCGTTCGCCCGGCAAGGGATGTCGGTGCTGGTCTACGACAAGCGCTCCGAGGGGTACTCGCTGTTCAAGAGGTCCTACTCGCAGCTGGCCGACGATGCGCTGGGAGCCGTGGGGACGCTGCGGAAGCAGCCCGGGGTCGATCCGGCGAAGGTCGGCATCTGGGGGCTCAGCGAGGGCGGATGGGTGGCGCCGATCGCGGCGTCGCGGTCCGCGGACATCTCCTTCGTGATCCTCGTGGGCGCCAACGCGCTGCATCCCCTGCGGCAGCAGGCCTGGGCGGTGGCCGCCGGGCTGCGGAAGGCGGGAGTCGAAGGGGCGCTCGTCGACCAGGCCGAGCCCAGGCTCTACCGGGTGATCGCGGATGGGGGGATGTTTCCTGAGCCCTACTACGACCCGGAGCCGGTCATCGCGCGCGTACGACAGCCTGTGCTGGGGATCTGGGGCGTGCACGATCTGCTGACGCCTCCCCGGGAGACGCCCCCCATCTTCGCGAAGGCTCTCGAAGAAGGCGGGAACCGGCGGTACACGTTCCGCTTCTTCGCCGACGCCGACCACGCCGCTCACCGGACGCCCGACGGCGGGGTCACCCGGTTGCCCGAGCTCGCCCCCGGCTACGCGGAGCTCGTCGGCGGCTGGGTGGAAGAGGCGACCTCGGGGCGGGCACCCGTGGCGCGGGTGTCGGGTCCTGCGCCGGTTCAGGCGGACGACTCCGTGCCGGCGCCGCCCACCGAGTGGTGGGAGTCGGCGGTCGTGCAGCTCGGGGCGCTGGTGTTGGTCCTGGTCGCGTTCGGCGGGTATCCCGTGGTGGCCCTGGCGCGCCGGGTGCGGGGGCGCCGCGGCGCGCCGCCGCTCAAGGTGGCGCGACTGGTCAGCGCGGGCGGTCTCGTGACGGTGGCCGGCGGGTTCTGCTATCTGTTCTATGCGATCATGACCGGGGGCAAGCTGGCCGCGCCGGGCCCTCTGGTGGCGGGCAGGCCGCTGGTCTGGGTGGCGTTGCAGGTGATCTCGGTCGTGACGCTCGTGGCCGCGGGCATGACGGCGGCAGGACTGCGGCGGGTGGCCGAGGGCGGCGAGCGGGCGCGGCTCGGGGTTCTCTTCGCGGGAGCCGCGGTGTTCCTGCCGTGGGCGCTGTACTGGGGACTGCTGATGCCGTAGAGGCAGGCGCTCTATGCTGATCCTGACGATACGGGAGAGGTGAGATGCAGACCGGGAAGGACCTCTACCAGGCCCACAAGCTTATGCAGCAGCGCATGGGGATGGCGCTGCTGCAGGCTGAGCCGGACGTGCCCGAGTCACCCATGCGGCGGCTCAACACCGCCATGCTGATCGGGCTCGTGCTGGCCGTCGTCGTGGCCGCCGGATTCGGGATCTGGGGGCTGATCAAGCCGGGAAACGCGACCAAGCTCACCGATCCCGGCCAACTGCTGGTGGAGGAGGAGACCGGCGCCACCTACGTTTACAGCGAGCAGGAGGGCAAGCTGCTCCCGGTGGCCAACTACGTTTCGGGGAGACTGCTGCTCGACGGCTCGGCCGACGTCAAATCCCGTAACGTCACCGCAGCGTCGTTGGCGAAGTTCACCAGGGGCAAGATGGTCGGCATCCCCGGCGCCCCCTCTTCGCTGCCCGACAAGAAGAGGCTGATCCGCGGCCCCTGGTCGGTATGCGTGGCGGCCGACGGCAGCGGTAGGCCGTACGTCTCCCTGGTGGGCGGGCAGAACGTCGGCGGCACACCGCTCTCGGGGAGCAGGGCGATGGTGGTCGGCACCGCGCAGGAGACCTTTGTGGTGTGGAACAACCAGAAGTTCGAGGTTCCGCAGCCGCTGGTCAGAGTCGTGAGCAATGGCAGCCGGCCGCGCCAGATGCCCGCGTCCTGGCTGAACGCCATCCCCACTGGTCCGCCGTTCACCACGCCTACGATCCAGGACCGCGGCAAGGTGACGACCGCGCCGGGCGGCCGCAGGGGCCGGATCGGACAGATCTACACTGTGCCCGCCGTAGCGGGCGCGGAGGCGCGCTGGTACGTCCTGCTCGCCGATGGCCTCGCCCCGGTCCTGCACACCCAGGCCGAGCTGCTGCGCCAGGACCCGGCCAGCAAGACGGCATATGGCAGGGCTCCGGTGACACCGTTCCAGATCGACGCGGCCACCGCCAACTCCACGCCCGTGTCCAAGACCGAGCTGCGCGTGGGCGGCCTGCCCACGACGATGCCACAAATGATCTCGCCCAGCGCCTCGTCGCCACTGTGCGCGGTCTACGCCAACGCCGACAAGGGCTCGACGCGAGCTTCGATCACCGTGGGCAACAGTCTGCCCCTGCCCGCGCCCAGGACCTCGGGCAACACCCAGGAGAACGTCAGCCAGGTGCTGCTGCCGCCGGGTGGCGCCGCGCTGGTCGGCTTGCTTCCTGGCGAGGGACAGCTCGGCTCGATCACGAACTATTACCTGATCACCGACCAGGGGCTCAGATTCGGCCTACCGACCGGCGACGTGCTGGGCAAGCTGGGCTACACCGCAAAGGATGCCTCCCCACTGCCCAGCCACCTCATCCATCTGGTGCCGCCGGGGCCCGACCTGGATCCGGCAGCGGCAAGAAACCCCGTGCAGGTCACCGCGCCGGAACCAATCAGGTCGCCGAGTCCCCAACAGTGATCAGACAGTGGAGACATCGCCGAGTTGTTCGTGGCGGGTTATCTACAACGCCAACCTCGACATCATCGGCGAGCCGTCGCCCTACAGGGTGTTGTTGCTTCTCACAAACACGCCGCACCGAACGCCATCAAATCCCTGACCCCGCAGATTCTTCCGCGCCCGTCCCCATATCCGAACTCTGTCGGTCATACCATCAGCCGAAGCCGAGAATGCTCCCGAGGCCCGGCTTCGGCACGTTCTGCATGGCCTCTTTGGCCTGCGCTTCCTGGTCCTCACCGAAGCCGCCCATATCCTTGTTGAACACGAACTTCGGGAACTCCTTCGCCGCTTGCTCGTATTGCTTGTCGGAAAAGTTCTTGGCGAGCGACTGGAACAACATATGAATAGGGATCATAATCGACAGCGCGACGAGGACAAACATGAGCTTCTTCTTCGTGACGCCCGTCAGCGTGTTTTTCAGCTGAGTCAGAACGGCGGTCGCCGCTGCGCCGACGGCAGCCTTGGTGGGGGGCGTGAGGGCAATCCTCTGGGCAGCCGCGAGCCCCCACAGAACCGTCGGTGCAGCCGCGCCAAGCAGAATCGCCGCGAAAAAGAGAATTGCCGTGGCGCCGTACAGGTTTCCCGCCTCCGTGCTGCTGGCCTTCAGCTTGTCGATCCCCTCACGGATCTTGGCGTACTCCTTCTTGAAGAAATCGGCGGCCTCGCCACCCCAAGTCCCCTCCTCGATCTTCTGCACAATCTCGTCGAGAGATCGGGTCAGGTTGTCGAGATTATAGTTCTCCCCGCCGGTGGCGGCGCTCTGCAACTGGGACTTCACCTTGTAGATGTCACCGGTTTGCGCCATCAAGGCGAGCAGTATCAACGGAATATAGCGAGCCATGTTTTTCTGGACTGGCTCCATCATCGCCACGGCGGCAGTAGAGGCCGCCACCGCGCCATGACTGATCGCCGCTCCGGATTCAATCACAGCCGCACCAAATCCTTACACTAAATTTCATGCGTGAGTGTTCCCCCATCAAGGGACGGAACATCATCAAGTCCGTAGTCGCCCTCATCGCCGACCAGCTGCGGGCCACCCTGTTTGTTGCGATCCTGTCCTTGCTGGCCCATCGGCGGCATCATCCCCATTGGCATGCCGCCCATCCCCGGCATGCCATTCGTGCCGCGCAGTGCCGAGGCCGAGGCCGCGTTGCCGGCCGCTCCCCCCATCCCAGCACCCGTCCCGACGGAGGGGTCCAACCCCGTCGGGATCTGGGTCGCCCCGGCTGGGCCGGTGGGGTTGAAGTTCGGCGTCGAGAAGTTCGCGGGGTTGGCGTTCGCCAGACGGGAGGCGTTCGGATCGATGTTCGGCATGTCGGTGTTCATGTCCGGCGTTCGCATATTCGACGTCGGTATATCTGGCGTGTTCATGTCCGGCGTCTTCATGTCCGGCGTGTTCATGTCCGGCGTGTTCATGTCCGGCGTGTTCATGTCCGGCGTCGGCATATCCGGCGTGTTCATGCCCGGCGAGTTCACGCCCGGTGTCGGCATGTCTGGGGTGTTCGGGGTGAGCCCGTCGAGATTGCTGCTCGGGTTGATGCCGTTGCCGATACCCCCGACCCCGTTGGCAGGGTCGATGCCCGTGTTGCCCAGGCCGTTCATGCCGTTGGCACCGAGCTTCGACGGGTCGAAGTTCGCGCTGTTCACGCCGGAACCGAAGTCCGGGACGCCCCCGCCATCGAAGTTGATCCCTTTGCCGTTCCCGTTCCCGTTCCCGTTCCCGTTGCCGTTCCCGTTGCCGCCGTTGGCCTCCGCAGCAGCCGTGTAGGCCGTGTCGCCGTCCTTCAGCGCCTTCTTCATCGAGTCGATCGCGCCGCCGAGGGCCTTCCACGCGTCGGCCGCCTGGGCGATGACATGATCGGAGACCGACCCCAGCTCCAGATGGAAGGCGGGGCCGAACCCCGGATACCCGATGTGGATGCCTCTGGTCGTCTTCTCGACATCCGTGGCGTGGTCCATTGGGGCGTTGAACAGGCCCATCAGGTCGCTGAAGTACGCCTCGTCGTGCTTGTAGCCCGCACCGGGCCCGAACGAGCCCATTCCTGGGACGTTGGTCATTCCGGCCTGGTTGGCCGCGTAGGCATTCGTGACACCGGGTGGGTAAACCCCGTTCGCACCGAAGTTCGAACTTGTCGTGTACGCGCCGTTGGCGTCGGCCTGGTCTGACGCGCCGCCGCCGGAGTTCGCCACGGCAACCTCCTCTGTCACGACCCCACTGGCCCCAGAAATCACATCACATCACACTTTACGGGCTCACAAGCCACGCCGTACAGCTCTATCAACGCAAACGCGAACGAAACGCCCAGCTGCCCGGATCGAGGCCGCGCGCCCCTCGTAAGATCACCGCAAGCTGCGGCTATGCGCTCGTCACCCGCAGTTCGCCCAGCTCACACTGGTGCTGCCGTGCGAGGTGGAACCCGAGTACTTCACGCACCTGCCCGCCGCCTTCAGCTTGACCGGACCCGCGTAGTACTCGTAGTTACCACTGTCGCTCGCGCTGCCCGGGCTACCGTCCTGGACGTAGAGCGTTGCGCTGACCGGCGTACCCTTGCCCACGTCCTTCGTCTTCATGGTCACCACGCAGTTCTGCTGCGTGGTGTTGTTCCAGAGTTGGTAGGTGACACCACCGGCGAACGCGCTCGACCGCTGTACGGAGAATCCCGCGCCGCAAACCTGGGTCGGCGAGTAAGGGTTCTTCTGCTCCTGGGTCGGAGCGGGCTTGGGCGTCGTCGGTCTCGGACTCGGCTCCTCACTCGGCTGCTCGTCCCGCTGATCCTGCGTCTGCGTGGGCGTGGGCGTGGGCGTGGGGGTGGGCGTGGGCTGTTCCTCCGTACGCGACGGGCTCGCCGTCACAGTGACCGTCCTGGTCGGCTGCGGGTCGGGCGAGGGCTCGGTGGACGGAGGCGGCGTTGGCCGCGTCGTCACCACCGGCGGACTCTGGACCGGCGGAGTCTGGACTGGAGGCGGCGTGGGACGCCCGGTCAATTCGGGATTCGTCGGCACCGCCGTCTGCCACTCGTTGGGCAGGTTCATCGGGAGCGGCGAGTCAGCGGGCGCGGCCGTGGTGGCCCATGGCGCGGTCACCTGCGGCTCGGGCTGACGCTGGGAGGGCACGCCCCCGGTGGGCGACGGTACGGGTACCGGCTGGCCGACCGCCGGGGCCGACGAGGGGGTGTCCGCGGCGCCTTTCTTGCCCAACTCGTCGGCTGCCGCCGCCTCCTGGAAGCCCTGGCTGTTGACGTACGCTCCCGCACCCCAGAGCCCAACCGCGCAAAGCAGCACTGTCGCGACTACCGCGGCCACCAGGAGCACGGGGAATTTCTTGCGCGGCTGCGGGCTCCCCATCGGCTGGAGCAGCGTGGTTCTTGGTGGCGCGCCGCCACTGCCGTGCGATGGCTGTGCACCCAGAGTTTCCTGGCCGGCCGGCTGGTCCGGCAGCGCGGGTGCCTGCCACATCTGCGCTGTCTGTGGCGGTTCGCCTGCTTCCGTGGGCAACGGCAACGGCATCGTCACGCCTTCGAGCGCCGGGCCGCTCCACGACCCCGCCTGGCCGGCGGGCACACCGTGGGCACCCGGGCCGCCGGGCGTACCCGGACCACCGGGCGCGCCGAAAGGTCCGCCGTAACCCGGCCCCCCGGCAGGTCCACCTGGCATCGGCCCCGCCGGGGGTACCGGCCCCGGCCCTCCGGCAGGTCCACCGGGCATCGGCGCCGCCGGGGGTACCGGCCCCGAGCCCGCCATTCCGCCCGGAGGCACGGGCGGTCCGGAAAGCAGCTGCTCCACGGGGATGCGCTGAACGTCCGGACCACCGGGTACACCGGAACCGGCCGCCATGCCGACGGCCGCTGATCCAGCGCCGCCAGGGACACCTATAGCCGCCGCTACCCCCGCCGCACCCGGAGTCGGGACGGCGGGGGCGCCGGCGACCAGAGTGTCAGCGGACTTGTCGCCGAGCAGCATCAACATCGCGCTGTGCGCCGTGGGACGCTGTGTGACGTCCTTGGCCAGGCAGGACACCACCACGCGGCGGAGCGGCTGGGAGATGTCGCCGAGGTCGGGCTTTTCTGTCAGGACGGCGTCGCTGTCGGCGAACGGAGCTTTGCCCGTGGCCGCGAAGACCATGGCGGCCGCCCAGGAGAAGAGGTCGGTCGACGGACCTGACGGTTCGCCGCGGATCAGCTCTGGGGCTTGGTAAGGGGTGCGCTCGATGGGTTCGCCCACGCCCAGGTCTAGAAGGCGCGGACCATCGGGCTTGAGAACGATGTTGTGCGGGGTGATTGCGCGGTGCACGATCCCAGCGAGCCGTACGACCGTCAGGGCTGTGAGCGTACCGACCGCGACCCGTTCGATGGCGTCACCGGTGAGCGGGCCGTCCGCTTCGACAACTTCGTGGAGGGTTGGCCCTTCCACATACTCGCGCACAAGGTAGGGACGGTTGTCGAGCCAGCCGGCGCCGATGGTGCGAGCGGCGTACGAACTCGCCACGCGTTTGCCGGCGGTGAGCCGGTCGAGCACGGCGTCGTTCTTCTGTTGGACGGCGGGCAGCAGCTTGATGACGACTCGTTCATCGCCACGCTTACCCAGGTAGACAGGGCCGCGTAAGCCCTCGCCGACCAACCCTGCAATCTCAAACTCTCCGACCCTCTTCGGGTCGTTTGGCCGCAAGGGGGCCGTCTCCCCCATGGTCTTCCTTCCGGGGCAGGGCTCTGCTAGCTACCACAAGTCAGACAACAGCCATATTCAACCATAACTTTCACATCAGCCTCAGGAGTTCCGGCCTGCCCTCCAGCCACGTTTACGGCCGAGCGGCACGACCACCCCGCCGACCGCGACAAGTCCGGCACCGGCGAGGGCGGCTGCGGCGACCGCAGAGGAAACCGAGATCGCCTTCTTGTCGGGTTGTGGCACCCTGCTGATCGCATTGGGGTCCAGCGGCAGTTCGGGCTGGGCGACCACGGGCGCGTTCTCCGCAGGCAGGATCGCATTCACCGCGAGCTTGGGATTGACCATTCCCGCACCGGTGCCCTTGCCGGACCGCCCGTCCGCCGTGGTCTCGATTCGCCACCGCACCTGCTCCTGCGTCAGCTTGGGATAGCGGGCGCGGATCAGCGCGGCCACACCGGCGACGTACGGCGCGGCGAAGCTCGTGCCTTGCTGGCCGTTGACGTACGCCTTGCCCGTCCAGGTGCTGGTGATGTCGGTGCCGGGCGCCAGCACGCCGACGGGGGTGGCGTTGTTGGAGGTGTCGGCACGCTTGCCGTCCGGGCCTGCGGCGCCCACGGCGAGGACTCCCGGGTACGACGCCGGGTAGATCGGCTGGGCGTTGCGCTCTTTGCTGGGATCGATGTTGCCGGCGGCCGCCACGACGACCACGTCCTTGGCGAGCGCGTAGTCGATCGCGTTCTTCAGGTAAGAGTGGTTGCCCGTCTGCATGGAAATGTTGATCACGTCAACGCCCAGGTCGGCGGCCTGGACGATGCATTCGGCCAAGACATTGGGGTCACCGGTCGGCTCGTTCGTCTGCTTGAACACCACGAGCCGCACCCCGGGTGCCACCCCGGCGAAGGGCACTCGCGGGTCAGGCCGTGCCGCGATGATTCCAGCCACCGCGGTGCCGTGCCCCACGCAGTCGCGCGTACCCGTATTGGTCTTGTCGTAGAAGCGATACGGCCTGAGCTGCGGATGCGTCGGGTCGATGCCACTGTCGATCACGGCGACCGTCACACGCTCGCCCCGAGTGATCGGCCACACGCTCTTGTAGTCGAGTCTGAGCTGTGCCCACGGCTCGCTGACCGTGTAGACCCCGCGCTCCGGGCTGCACTTCACCGGTTCTGCCAGCGCCGTGGCCGGGGCCAGCGGCACCGCGAACAGCGCCACCACGCCCGCCAGCAGCAACCGCCCGACCATCTTCCCCCCAATCAGCATCGGAGGGGACCGATGCTACTGCTTTCGGGCAACAGCGATAACGCAAACGAACTGGTGGAAAACGGCCCAGGACGGTGGCGGCGCCCATCCCCGTGGGCTTACTACCTGGGGCCGACCGCTGCGCAGGCCTATCCGCCGGTCTCCTGGCCGCCCTGATCACCCAGGTATGCCGACTGGATCAGGCGCTGGCCGGACCTGCGGTCGACGAAGATGCCTCGCCCCGGCGGCAGCTGCTGGGGACGCACGTTGCCGAAGACATAGCCCTCGTCCTTGTTACCCGACATGAGCAGCGCTGGGCTGGCCATGTCCTTCAGCCTGGTGATCGCCTGATCGAACATCGCACGGCCGATGCCGCCCATCTGGCGGGCGAGGATCAGGTGCAGGCCTATGTCGCGGGCCTGGGGCAACAGTTCGACCAGGCCCGCCAGCGGGTTGCTCGATGTGGCCACCAGATCGTAGTCGTCCACGACGATGTACAGGTCGGAGCCCTTCCACCAGCTCCGCTCACGGAGCTGGTCGGGCGTCACGTCGGCGGGCGGCAGCCGCTTGAGCAACGCGCTGCGCGCGTCGTTGATGAGCTCGGTGGCCGCCGCCGCCGACGCCGCATACCCGATCCGGTGTTCGGTGACCGCCGAGTCCAGCAGCGACCGGCGGTAGTCGATCACGATCATCATCGCCTCGCGCGGCGTGTTGCGCGCCACGATGCCTTCCGCGATGAGCCGCAGCAGGTTCGACTTGCCGCTTTCCGTGTCACCCGCCACGAAGAAGTGCGGGTCGGCCTCGAAGTCGAGCAACATGGGCGAAAGGGTGACCTCGTCGATGCCGATGGGCACGAGTTTGCCGGTACGCTCCGGCCCGGGAAGTTCCGCCGCGGGCAGCACCGCAGGCAGCAGCCGTACCCGTGGCGCTGGAGCATGTTGCCAGGCGTCCTTGACCGCGCCCACCATCGCGCGGATGCCCGCGGCCAGGTCGTCGGTCTCAGAGATTCCGTCGATCCTCGGCAGCGCGGACAGGAAGTGGAACCCGTCCTTGGTCAGGCCACGCCCGGGCACCCCTTCTGGCACGGCGAGCGACTTCTTCCTGTTGACCTCGGACTCGTAGGCGTCGCCAAGCTTGAGCTCGACCCTGGTGCCGAGGAGGTCACGGATAGCCGGCCTGAACTCCGACCACTTGTTGCTCGCCCCCACGACATGGATGCCGTAACCGAGGCCACGCGCGGCCAGATCGGTGATCACCGGCTCCAGCGCCTCGTAATCCTGGCGCAGGGTCAGCCAGCCATCCACCACGAGGAACACGTCACCGAAGCCGTCACCGGTGATCTCGCCGGCGGCGACCATTCTGCGGTAGGTGCCGATGCCGTCGATGCCCTTCTCCGCGAACATGCGCTCGCGCTGGGTCATCAGCGTGCTGATCTCGGCGACGGTCCTGCGTACCCGGTCGCCGTTCAGGCGGCTGGCGACGCCGCCGACGTGGGGCAGCCCTTCCAGCGCAGCTAGCGCGCCACCACCGAAGTCGAGGCAGTAGAACTGCACCTCTCGCGGGGTGTGCGTGAGCGCCATGCTGCTGATCAGCGTACGAAGGATCGTGCTCTTGCCGCTCTGGGTGCCACCAGCCAGACCGACGTGTCCCGCGGCGCCGGACAGGTCCAGCCAATATGGGTCGCGTCGTTGTTCGAAGGGGCGGTCAATGATGCCGATCACGGCATGCAGTCGGCCACGCCCGCCCCAGCCCGTGGTGGTCAGGCCGAACTCCGGCGTGACGGACAGCTGTGGCAGGAGCTGGTTGAGCGTGGGCGCATCGTCGAGCGGCGGCAGCCAGATCGGGTGCGCAGGCGGTCCATGACCTTGCAGCCGGCCGACCACGATGTCGAGCAGGCTCTTCTGCGTGCTGTTCTCGGAGTTGGCCACATCCCCCGCAGCGAGCTCCTTCTTCGGCTCCTCGATCACAGGGACCGGAGCGAAGGCTGGGCCGTACTCCACCACCTGGCGAACCGGCCGATCGTCGTCGTCGGACATCACGTGCTGCGGGTCTGCCTGGTAGGGACCGGAGACGTAGGCGGCCTTGAATCGGGTCATGCCGGTGGTGTCGAACTTGAGGTACCCGTTGCCCGGCGCCGACGGCAGCTCGTAGGCGTCGGCCACGCCGAGCACGACCCGGCTCTCCATTGCGGAGAACGTACGCAGGCCGATGCGGTAGGACAAGTGGGTGTCCAGGCCGCGCAGCCTGCCCTCCTCCAGCCGCTGAGAGGCGAGCAGCAGGTGCACGCCCAGGGAACGGCCAAGTCGGCCGATCATGACGAACAACTCGATGAATTCGGGCTTGGCGGTGAGCAGCTCGCTGAACTCGTCAAGCACCACGAAGAGCGTGGGCATCGGTGTCAGGTCGGCACCCTGCTCGCGGGCCTTTTCGTAGTCGCGCAACGAGGCGTAGTTGCCCGCCGCGCGCAGGAGTTCCTGCCGCCTGACCATCTCGCCGTGCAGCGCGTCGTGCATACGGTCAACCAGCGGCAGCTCGTCCTCCAGGTTCGTGATGACCGCGGAGACGTGCGAGAGACCCTCCAGGCCAAGGAAGGTCGCACCACCTTTGAAGTCGACCAGGACGAAGTTCAGGATCTCCGACGAGTGGGTGATCGCAAGGCCGAGCACCAGCGTGCGCAGCAGCTCGGACTTTCCTGAGCCGGTTGCACCGATGACGAGACCGTGCGGTCCCATACCGCCCTGCGCGGACTCCTTGATGTCCAGTTCGACCATCCGGCCGTCGCTGCCCAGTCCGATCGGCACGCGCAAGCGGTTGCGTCCGGCACGCGGCTTCCAGGTTGTGGCCGGGACCAACCTGTTCGGGTTTCCAACGCCGAGCAGCTCGGTCAGCGTGGTGTTCACCGACAGCGCGTCCTGCACGTCGCCGCCGGTCGCGGCCGACGCGCGCAGCGGGGCGAGCTGCCTGGCCAGCCCCTCAGCCCGAGCGAAGTCCAGCTTGTCCGGCGCGCCGAGCCTGGTCACCGACTCCTTCCGGGCGTGATCCAGTTTGATCATGTAAAAGGCGTCAGGCTGGACGTCGAGCATGAGTGTCGCGCGTTCCTCCACCGGCCCGGTGGAGTCGGACAGGTCGATCACTGTCACACCCTGGATGGCGTCGGTGCCGAGCTGGGAGTCGATGGACACGTGACCACCGTCGACGATCAGCAGGTGGTACGGCAACGCGTCGGCGGCCGCGCCCGGTTTGAACCTGGCCCGTTCCTTCAGCTCACCACCCACCAGCCGGTCAAGCTCGGCGAGGTTCTCAGCCATCAGCCTGACCTGGCCGGCCGCGTCGGTTTCCTCTGGATGGAGCGCGTGCGGAAGCCACTTGAGCCACTCCCAGTGCGGCATCCACTCCTTGCTCGCACAAACCATGATCCGCATGTCGTCCGGTGAGTGGAACACCGCGATCTGCGCGACCATCGCGCGAACCAGCTCACGCATGGCCACGGCGTCGCCGCGCAGGCGGATGCGCGCGAAGGAGCCGAGCGCGACGGAGACGGGCAGCTCGGAGACCGTGGCGTGGGCGCGGATGAACCGCCGCAACGCACCCGCCGACAGCGCGTCGAGCTCCTCGACGGGTTTGGAGTCTGGAGGAATGAGCTGGATCGCCAGCTTCTGCACGCCGGTGCCGAGCCGTACGGTGGCGAAGTCGTCGTCCCTTGATCTGCGTTCCCAGAGCCGCGGTCCCATGGCGATCCACCACAGCGTGTCCGGTGACGGCCCGCCCCACTCGAGCGCCTCGCGCTGCTGTCTGGCCGCACGACGGACTCGCTTACGAACCTGGGCGAGGTAGCGGAAGTAGTCGCGTCTGGCACCGTTCAGCTGGAACTTGCGCTCAGCCCCCTGGCGGCCGAACTGGCCGATCGACATGCCGAGCATGGAGACCGCGAACAACCCGCTCGACACGTACATCAGCGGGTTGGTGTTGCCGTACGAGGTGAACATGAGCGCCATCGCGGCACCACCGGCCACCATGGGCAGCCACATGAGCGCCTGCATCGCACCCTGCGGCTGGACCTCGGGGATCTCGGGCGGCGACTCCAGCAAGATCTCTCCGCGTGGCGGCTTCGGCGGAGGTCGTCGTTCTGGGCGCCGTACGACGACGATGCTCACGTATTGTGCCCTCCAGCCTCATAGCGCACATTGACCCCATTGATACTTGATAGGCCAATACTAGAAGGGGTCTTGTCCACATCGGCGGTGGCAGCTCACCAGCGATACGGTTGACCCTGACACAAACCACCAGGGAGGGCGACTGTGACGTCACTCGCTCCAGGGCAGCGAACCCCGCCCCCGGCTCTGGGCGGGCCGCATCCGGGGCCAGTCGCGCAAGGTTCGCCGCACGGTGGCCAGGCCCCGCTGCCGCCACTGTGCCGGGTCACGATCGTGGCACCACGCAAGCGCGTCGACCTCGCCCTGCCGGCGGACGTGCCGCTCCCCCATGTCCTGCCCGGCGTCCTACGTGCCGTCGGTGAGGAGGCCGGCGACCACGCCTCGGCACCCGGCTGGATACTGCAGCGGCTCGGCCAGCCGCCGTTCGACATAGGCCAGAGTCTCGGCGCGCTCGGCGTGCTGGACGGCGAGATCCTTTATCTGCGCCCTCGCCAGTTCGCGATGCCCCCAGCGACCTACGACGACGTCGCCGATGTCATCGCGCTCGGGGTCGAGGAGAACGACGGCACCTGGAAGCACAAGCACACCCGGCTGATGGGCCTCGGCGCTGCTGCCGGGCTGTTCGTGGTGGGCGCGCTCGCGCTGGTGCTCGCCGAACCACCGTGGACGATCTACGCCGTGGTCGCCGGGGTGTTCGCGCTTCTGCTGGTGAGCGGCGGCGCCATCTTGTCCCGCGCGGTGGGCGACGGGCGCGCCGGTGCGCTGATCGGATACGCCGCGCTGCCGTACGGCTTCATCGCCGGGCTGCTGACGCCGGCCGGTCCCGTCGGCCTTTTCGACCTGGGTGCGCCCCACCTGCTCGCCGCCTTCGCAGTCACCACGCTGGTGGCCACCATCGGTGGGGTGGCCATCGCAGACGGCGTCCCGGGTTTCCTCGGTACGGCCATCGCCTCGGTCGGCGGTGCGGCGTCTGCCGCGGTCATGATGCTCTTCCCCCTGCCGCCCGCCGGCGTGGTGGCGATGACGACCACTTTCATGCTCGCTCTCAGCCCGCTGGTGCCCACGCTGGCGTTCCGGCTCGGCCGCCTCCCCATGCCCACCATGCCGACCACCGCAGAGGAACTGCGCAACGACAACATCGGCGTCGACGGCGATGCCGTAAAGGAGCGCACCAAGCACGCGCTGGACTATGCCTCCGGCATGGTCGCCGGTCTCGCCCTGATGGGGCTCGTCTGCCAGGCGTACCTGATCTCCGCGGGCACTTGGATGGCGGCAGCGATGTCGGTCACGCTCTCCATCGCCCTGATCCTGCGGGCCAGGGTCTTCCAAGGGGTTGCTCAGCGGCTCTGGCTGATCATCGCGGGGCTCGGCGGTGTCGCGGCGTTCGCGGTCTCCCTGGCTCTCGGCCAGGGGCCGATCGCCACGGTCAGCGTCAAAATCGCGCTGCTGTGGGTCGCCGCGATCGCGATCGGCCTGGCGCTACGCGCCCCCGACGCCAAGTTCTCCCCGTTCTGGGGCCGGGCGGGCGACATCTTCGAAATCGTGATCACGGTTGCGCTGTTCCCTCTGGCCCTCGGCATGCTGGATGTCTACACCTGGGTACGCGGCCTGGCCGGCTGACCCGGTTCGGAGTAGGACGGCCTGCGCGCCCCCGGATCTGTCGCCCCTGACTTGGAGGCGCTCATGCGCACTCACTGGACGCGGCGTTCATTACACCCGCGTGACACGCGTCGGGGTCGAAGGCAATGGGTCTACGGAGCCGGTCTCGCCCGCCTGCTGCAGGCAGAGCACATCGACGTGATCGAGATCGAGATCGACCAGCCTGACCGCAAGTCCCGCCGCTTCCAGGGCAAGTCCGACCCGATCGACGCCATCGCCGCCGCCAAGACGGCGCCGGCCGGGGACCGGACCGATCGACGCCATCGCCGCCAAGACGGCGCCGGCCGGGATCGGACCGTCATGCCCAAACGGCGTGACGGCGGCATCGAGGCGCTGCGCAATCTGCGAGTGGCGCGCCGCTCGGCAATCGACCAGCGCGCCGATGTCCAGCGCCAGATCAAACCCTCGTCGTCACCTCGCCTGATGAACTGCGCGAGCGCCTGCGCGGCCTGCCGGTCAAGAAACTGATCGCCACCTACGCGGAGCCGCGGCCCCGACCCCGACGACGCCGCCAGGCCCGCCACCGCTGCCCAGATGGCCCTGCGGTCACCGGCCCGCCGCCACCAGCGCTTGGCCGCCGAGATCGCCGACCTTGCCAGTTGCTGGTCACCGCCACCCTTCAAGTCTCACTGTGGTGGTGTGCCGCCTGCGCTGGGACCACCGCACCCGCGCCTGCATGCAACCGATCATGAACCCGCAGCTTGACATCCATAGGAGCATCGCCTGGAACGCGAGCGCGCCCAGGTCGGCGAAGCCTCCGAGATCTGTCAGGAGTCCCCCCTTGCCCCGGAAGTCCCTATAGGGTCGTCGTCTGCACATCCGGCGCAACGAAGTCGAAACGCTCCGCACCAGCGGGCAGCTTTCCCGGGGCGGGCGGTTCCTTGAAGGTCGGGAAGTCCTTGACATCCAGTTTCGCCTGGGAGAAGTCGATCTTCGCGTCTCCGGTCGGAAAGATGAAGCCGAACTGAAGGGCCTTCTTGAGGAGGGCTGCCATGACGTCGCGGCCTGTGGTGAGTAGATAGAGCACCGACCCAGCGAGAACGACAGAGGCACTGGTCGCAGCGAGGCCCAAAATTCGCTCCAAGAGCATGGCCGTGATTGATACTTGCGGCGACGGGAGCAGTTTCAAGGCAGCGAGCCGGACGAAGCTCGCGAGCGTTGCCACGGCCGCAGTCCATTGCGATACCCAGTAGGCGCGAAATGCGGCGGCGATCTCGTCGAGCACGTTGCCCAAGTTCACCAGGTCTCCGCGTAGCACGGCGGTCTCCTGGCTGAAGATCCCCGCTACGCGCAGGCACTCACGTTTGTCCGCTGCCTTCCACTCCTCGGTGACAGTGCGGAGGTTACCCAAGTGAAACTTCGCACCGTCGTCAAGCCTTTGACCCATGCTGGTCCACATGACACCGACGCGCGCTATCTCCCCTTCGTCTGCGCCCGTGACATCCGCGATCAGACTGAGCGCGACCAGCCACTGGGAGAGCTTGCCCAGGCTGCGCAGTAGACCCATCACCTGGGGGCCGTGACTTCCCATGGGAACTGCGCCTATGTGCCCGGCGCCGCCGCCGAAGTTGATCGGCGTCGCCCCCGGGTAGGGCAGCGGCTTGGAGTTGACTGCCCGCAGATACCGGTCGCTCATCCTCGATAGCGGACCATGTTGGCGTTTTCAGCGGCTACCCAGTTGCGCTGGCAGTTGGTCAGGCCCTGGATCCAGCTTTCCAATGCATCCATCGCCTGGCCCAGGTGACCAGAGGCCTCACTCTGCACGCGACGGTAATCCCCGGCACAGATCTTGTTGCCCATCTTGCCGAAGCCGCTCCCACCGATGTCGGTGTCAGGGACCATGTTCAGAATGCGCTGAACCAGTTCATTCTTCAGCTCCCTTTCCACCAAGTCGCGGGTGTTCGCTATGCACTGTGATACGACATGGATTTCACGATAGGTTGCCACAGGGTTGGATTCTCGCAGAGTTTGGACCCATTTGAGCCGGTATGGGGCGCTCTTAATGATCACTTCAGTTCCTGGTCATCCCCCGCACCCCGTTCATTAACCCGCGAGCGGTGGCGTGCTGCCATGGACTTCAAGGACTTCGGCCCCGACGATCTCGACCGCGTCATATTGGAGGCAGAGCGCTCGATCCGGACGCTGACGGATGCGATCGACGAGCTTGGCGCGATCACTGGGGAGGGAGAGAGCCGCAGGGGCACGGTCAAAGCTCGGGTGGACGCCAACGGGCGGCTCGACGACCTGAAGCTCGCCGCGAGGGCTTCCCGCATGGAGCTCGACGAGCTGACCGAGGAGATCGTGGAGGCCGTACGCGCCGCCCAGGACGACCAGCAGCGCAAGGCCACAGCCCTCATCCCTCAATCCCTGTCGATGGGGATTTCCATGGAGGAGATCCAGAGCCAGTTCCAGGATCTCCAGGACTCCTTCTCGCGGGACATGCACGAGCGCCTGACCAACCTGGATGCCATCCGCCGGCGGGCCCAGTCAGACGACTAGCCTCGAAGGCTCGCGCCGCGGCCGTGCGTCGGCATGCTCCTTGGTGCGCCGAGGTGCGGTGGTGCGCCGCGATCGTGCCCCATGCCGAAGCGGACCGCCACAGCAGGCGCTGGATGCGCCGGACCGCCTGTGCATCCAGCGTCACGGCCTCAGGTTGAACGACCTCCAGCGGAAGTCGGCCGTGCTGCTCGGTGTCCGCGCTCCGCGCGCGAGGCTCGCCAACAGTCAGCGCCGCCTCTCCTTGCTCATTGGGTGCAGATTGCCGCAAGTGACGCAGAAGCACTAGATTGTCACAGAAACCCCACGACCGTACGGCTGGCGGCCCTCATCCTCACGAACAGGAGCGCTACTGTGACCTCGGAGTTCGGTGACTTCGCCAACATCGACATCGACAAACTCCTCGCAGGCGCCGACCAGCAGTTCGCCAAGATGGAAGAGCTCCAGAAGGTCATGGCCGACATGGTCGGCACGGCGACCGACGAGAGGGAGTTCGTCAAGGTCGACTATGCCAGCGAGGGCATCCGCGAACTCACCATCCACCCCAAGGCGATGCGGCTCAGCTCGGGCGAGTTGTCGGAAATCATCAAGCAGGTCGTCGCCGACGCGGCCGAGGACCTGCAGCGCCGGGTCAACGAGGCCACGGCGGAGGTGTTCGGCGAGGAGGACAACCCGATGAAGCTCATCAACGATCCTGACGCCGCCATGCAGCAGATCAAGAGCGCCGAGGCGGCCTACAACCGCACCTTCGACGACGTGATGGGCGAGCTCGACAGGATCCGCCGCCGCCTCGACCTCTGAACCGAAAGGTTCAACGCGTCGCAATGCCAGAGGCGGCGGCCAATGGCCGCCGCCTCTGGCATTGCGACTGTGGTGGGCAAGTGCAGCCTGTCAAGGCTGCTCGGTTTCCGGACGCGCCGTAACGCCCGGACTCTACGCTTCCTCGGAACCGTTTCCCGCCCCCGAGCTCGGCGAATCTCCAGGGCTCTTCTGGGTCCCCGAGCCCTGCCCGTAGCCCTGCGTCCCGTCGTCGACCTTCTCCAGGCCAGGCAGCACGATCTGCTTGAAATCGGGCGTATCTTGTTTGGTATCCGGTGTTCCCGCGTCCTTCAGTCCATCACCGAACGGACCGCCGAACCCGGACCACTGATCCAGCATCGGGCCAAGCATCAACAGCAGCGTAACCACAACGCCAAGGGCCTTCCCGTTTTTCTTGATGACGGCGCCCAGCAGATTGCGCGCTGTTTTGAGCACCCCGTCGGCCGCGGCGTTCGCCGCCGCGGTAAGGGCGGCCGCACCGCCTGCTGCCAAGGGATTCGCCACGGCAGCCGCCTGAAAGATGGCCCTCCAGCGCAAAACGAACGCGACACTGAGAAGCAGTGGACCAAGCATGGCAACAATACACGCGCCGAGGAAAGCGAGCTGGGCAAGCTGTTTCAGGGAATAGCCCACCCCTTCCTGCAACGCACCGGCCTTCACAAGTTCGTCGGCGAGGCTCCCGGTCGCCTTGTCCGACTCGGGCCTTCCCATCTCCTGCCAGTCGCCTTTGTCGACCTCTTTGGGGATGGCACGAGCCTGCGTTGCGGCTTTCTTGGCATCTTCTCCCAGCTGAACATGAACCTGACCAGTGTTGTCGATGTCGCTCGGGCTCGAGAACGGCACACCCATCATCGCGGCGAGAGCCGTGAACGACCTCCCCCACCACCCGGGCGCGATGCCCGCCGCAGCCCAGGTCTGGGCAATTCCCGTGGTATACAAGGTTGTGCCGAAGTCATACGGACCCATGATCAGGCTTCCTTCGCAGTACTCGCCTCGTTGGCTTGATCCACAATTCTGGCGCCATTGACGAGCTTGCCGCTAAACGATTCCAGCTTCACATCCGCAGCAGCGAAATGTTTCGCCATCTTGCCCCTCACCGAGTGATACGCGGCGTCGAATCCGAATTTCCCGAGTATCCCGAAGCCGGGGAAACCGACATCAATGCTTTCCGCTCGTTCACGTGCATTGGTCAGCATGCCGCCAGGACCGCTCAGCTTGTCGAACTTTCCGGCCGCTTCGCGCATCACGTCGGAGGTCGCATTCCGCCAGGTGCCAGAGACACCACCATCTTTGAGTATCTTGTCGCGGGTCCGCTTGCTGTCGCCGCCTCCGTCGCCATCCTTGCCGCCGTCGCCCTGCCGGCCCTTTCCATCAGACTTGTCGCTGGAGTCGCCTGAGCCGGGAGTGCCGCCGCCAGAGCCAGGGCTCCCCGAACCGCCGGAGCCCGGGCCCCCTGAGCCTCCGGCGCTGCCAGGGCCCGACCCTCCGTCGGCAGGGGGTGTCGTGGCATCGCCCGAGCCCCCGGGCTGCAGAGCGTCGTCGCGTGGGTCGTCCGGCTTGCCATCGCCGTTGGCGTCGTCGGCCTTACCGTCGCCGTCCTTGTCCGTTACCGGATCACGCCAGTCGGGGATGCCATCTTGGTCGGCGTCCGGGTCCGGTTTCCCGTCTCCGTCGCGATCGGCGTCCTGAACGTCTGGAGTGCCGTCGCCGTCCTGGTCCTCGTTCTTGCCGTCGCCGTCCTTGTCGGGGTCACGCCAGTCCGGCGTGCCGTCCTTGTCGGTGTCGACGTCCTTGGCGCCGTCACCGTCCGCGTCCGGGTCCTGGCCGTCAGGCGTGCCGTCCTTGTCCTGATCGAGGGGCTGATCGTCGCCCGCGCCCTGGTCGGGCTTGCCATCGCCGTCGGCGTCCTTGTCCTGCCCGTCGGGGATGCCGTCCCCGTCCTGATCCGCCGTCGTGCCGCCGCCTGAGCCTCCTCCCGGCGTCTCTCCTGGAGTCTCTTCGCCGGGACTCTGGTCGCCCGGTGTCTGGTCGCCCGGTGTCTGGTCACCGGGCGTGGGCTCCTGGGTGCCGGGCTGGTCGCCTGAGCCGCCGGTGTCACCAGTGTCATTCGATTGGCCCGGGTCCTGCGCGGGTGGTTCCTGGCCGGGGAGTCCGCCTTTGTCCTGCTCGCCGTCCGGGATACCGTCGCCGTTCTGGTCCTCTTGCCCGTCGGGAGTGTTGTTCTGGTTGAGGTCCTCCCGCCCGTCCGGCTGGTTGTTCGCGTTGATGTCCTCTTCGCCGTCGGGCTTGCCGTTCGCCGGGTCATCACGACCGTCCGCGACTCCGTTGCCGTCGGTGTCCTCCACGCTGGTGTTGGGATCCTCGACGTCCTTGACCCCGTCACCGTCCTGATCGTCGGGTGTTCCGTCCCCGTCGGCATCGGTCTGGTCGACCTGGACGCCACTCTGTTCGCCTGACTCCTGAGGCTTGGGGGTCTCGTTCGTCTCGGCGTACGCGGGCAGCTCCGTGCCACCGCGGGCGCGGTCGTCAATGTCGTGAAGCACCGTCGGATCGTCGTCGCGGGACCCGTCGACCGTGAGCCGCTCACCTGCGGAGCTCGGCGTCGAGTAGACGGTCGTGACGGCAGAATCGCCGAGAACATCCGCAGTCCCGTTACCGTCCACGGCATCGCCCACGACCATCTCGGCCCCAAGTCCGGATGACGCGGGAATCTCGGCACTGTCACCCGCCGGGATCGAGACCACGCTCGCGCGCGTCGCGTCGTCATGTGGCGCGTCGCCCCAGTTGAGCAGCGCTTCGATGCCTGGCCCCTGAGTCACTGCGGCCCCCGTTCAAACGCCCATGCTGATCGGGAACCTTAGCCGACCCAGCTGCCTGCCGTACAGAACGGGACGAACACCACCGAACATCACACGGACATACGACGCAGACTGCCACAGAGGCAACCAGATCACCTCAACACTCGTAGCCAGCCCCTCGCATGCAGAGACTTCACCAGCAGGACGAATGATGTTAATCCGTAATCGTGCATGCATGATATGTATGTGGCAAGATACTCCCCGTGTGACTTTTGATGTTACACGTGGAGATCCTCCGAGCTGACAACCCTGGTCAGATCGGGAGCGGACGGACGCGGTCAGACGTCGCCCTGAAGAGACTGCAGGGCACAGATTCGCCAGAGGGGACCTGAAGTGGCTGAAAGCCTGAACAGCTTCACAGCAACACCAGAGCAGATGAAAGTGGCCGCCGGCCACGTCAAGGAAGCGGCCGAGGCAATCGACAGCCTGCGCCGAAGCGTCGGGACGGCGATCGAGCAGCTCACCCAGATGGCCGGCGGCCGCCAGGGCTGGGGTGGGCAGGCCGCCAACCAGTACAGGCTGCACATGGAGAAGTGGGACCGGATCTGCCGGGACAAGATCCTTCGGGATCTCGAGAAGATCTTCGACGACCTCAACGTCACCGCAGGTGTCTACTCCAACGCCGAGGCCGACAACAACCTGAACAGCCTCGGCCTCACCGACCTGGACGGGAACGGCCAGACTGACGCGCTCAACCTCCACGACAACAACGTCCCGGGGGGCCGGGGGGACATCGACAGCCTCATCAACCAGTACGAGCCCATTGCGACCCAGTCCGAGAACGCTGCAGCCTCTCGCTGACCCATCACCGGCACCGTCAGGACCCGCTGATCTTCGGTTGCCGCTAGACCAGCACGCAGCATGAGCTAGACAACGGAGGATGCCATGAGTGGCAGGACGCAAGTCAACTTCGGGATGATGGAAGACGCCAACATCGCGCTTCTCGGCGTGGTGACGAAGCTCGACCAGATCACCGACGACCTGTACAAGCAGATCATGCTGGACTTCGGTCAGGACAGCAACGACCCTGCTGTGAACAACTGGGACGGTGCCGCGAAGACATACTTCGACCAGCGGCGCGCGGCCTGGGACCAGGCCGAGCGGGAGATGGGTGACCAGCTCCACGCGGCGGCCAAGGCAATCGGCGTGGCCAACGACAACTACAAGGCAGCCGAAGACGCGAACCGCAGGATCTGGGCACAGCCCTGACTAGAGCTGTCGGGCATTCTTGGCCATTGCTTCATGCCGCGGCCGAGAATGCCCGTCTTGTGCGTTGAAGGAGAGATGTGGCGGAGGACTATCCCCCCTACTACGCCGGGTCAGGCTACAACCCTCCGGGGCCCGATGCGGACAGGGGCTGGGACTGGATCGAGGACGTCAAAGGCGTCGGCGAGGATCGCGTCAACGACCCCGGCCGCATGAGGGACGTGGCCAGGGAACTGGACCGCGCAAGAGGGCCATTGACCGGTGACGCCTTCTCCGAGGGTTACACGACGGGCACCGTCTCGAGCATCAGGGAGACCATCGACCCGTCGGGAAGCGAAGGCAGCGACCTGGCCGGCAGGGGCGCGGCCGCCATCGTCGGCAAGTGGGACGCCGCCAAGGACTTCGGCGCCATCCTCAACAGCGCCGGAACACAATTCGGCACGGCGTACGAGTGGTTCGTCGAAACCTACGACGCAGCCATCCGGGCCATCAACAGGAACGCCGACATCCACGACATCACCGGACAGGCCAACGAAGGCAACTGAGTTCAAAGGAACGCGACGATGGCGACTGGCAAGCGGGAACGGCTGCAGATCGCTCCGGGGGTCGTGCCGGCGCCCGGCGGTGAGGACCAGTACAACAAGGCGACCATCCAGAACCTCCTGCAGGACACCTCGCCCGCCATGATCTCGGACGTGGGCTTCGCTTACATGCACGCGGCCAATGCCATCAAGGACGCCTGTGCAGCGCTGAAGACCCAGGCGCAGGCACTCGCCGGCGTATGGAAGGGTCCGGACGCGGCCCAGGTCCAGGAAGCCCTGCGCATGTTGTACTCCACCGGGATGGAGATCTCCACCAAGATGGACCGGATGTCCACCGGCGTCCGAACCTATGCGCAGACGCATCTCCCCCAGGCGATCAGCAAGGTCAACGCGATCAATCCCGGGGATACGGCCCAGGAGGGCAGCGCCGGAGGGGCCTCCGGCTACAGCACAAGCCAGCAGGCCGAACAGGCCGCCGATCAGCAGGCTGCCAATGCCGCGGCCGAGGAGGAGAACCGCCAGGCGCGTGAGGCACTCCGCACGCTGAATGGCGAGCTCAACTCCATCTGGGCCGCACACGTTCCCGTGGACATCGAGGTCGACCTGCCGACGATCAACCTTGGCGCCGGCGACGGCCACGACCCGGCCGACCCGTACGGCGGACGCAACCCGGGCGACATCGTCGTGAGCGGCAACAGTGGCGGGAGCAGCGGCGGGAACGGTGACGGGAGCGGTGGCGGGAGCGGTGGCGGGAACAGCGGCTCCGCTGGGGGCGGCTACCGCGGTGGGAACACCGGACCCCACGACGGCACAACGGGCGGGGATCAGCGCGGCGACCGGCCGGGCGGACAGGACGAACGCGGCGAAGACGACCGCGGCGGCGGAAACGGCACGGACCGGCCGGGCGAGGGCGACCAGACCAACCAGCCAGGCGACCAGTCCAACCAGCCAGGCGACCAGAACGCGGGCGACCAGGATGGCAGGGGCAACGGCGGTCCGGACAGCAGCCGGCAGGGCGACACCGTCCCGCCGGTGATCGGCCAGGACGAACAGCAGCACACCCGACTCGGCGACACCGATAGCCAGATCGACCCGAAGCGTACCGAAAACGTCAGTTACGACCCCACGATCTCGCAGCCCACCAGTACGCCGCACCAGAACACGATAACCACGCGACCCACCACCCCGGCGATCACACCGACGACGCAGGGACCGGTCACGGTGATCGGCGAGCCGATGTCCGGCCGCCCCGCCTCCATCCCGTCCGCCGCCGTGCGGGGGTCCGGAGCCACGCCGTTCTTGGGCATGCCGTACGCGCCACTTGGCCACGCCGGCATGATCGGCGACCAGGGCGGGGAAGCCGTACGGAACGTCAACCTTCCCGTGGATCGAAGCCAATGGGACCCGCAGCTCGATGAGCACACACCGGTGTCTGACACGATCCGTTGACGCGAGAAAGGGCAACCATCATGGCTTTTCGCCTCGATCCTGACTGGCCTGGGCTCAAGGACCAACCGAGCGTCGACGACCACGACGTTGATGACACCAACATGAAGCGCATCGCCGGCGACATGGAAGCACTACTGGACCGCCTCACCCGAAACACAGGCTCCGCCGAATCCGCAGAGTTCGAGCCTGGCGACCAGCTGCCGGCCGCTCCACAACTTTCAGAAGGCGCCGGGACTCTCCCCGATCTACAACGGATATGCGCCATCACCGAGACGCAGATGGGTGGCAGCGACCCAATGTGGACGACGGCGAACGGCTTCGCCCGATCAATCATGAACGCCTATGTCCTCCTGGTCGGCGAGCAAGGTAGCGGCTCCGGCAAGTACGCGCTGCTGACCGCAAAGGACGAGAAAGGCAACTGGCCGCTGGCCGAGACGGTGCGGACAATGGGCAAGCGCTGGGGCGAGGCCAACGAAGCCAACACTTTCCAGGTCTAGGAGCACGACATGGGCGAGAAACCGCAGAACGTCTCATCGGAGCCGATCACGTCCATGGGGATGCGGCCCGGGAGCACCCAGGATCCGCAGACCACCTGGGTGACGGGGGCCGGTTGGCTCACCACGGAGGCCGCCAACAAGATCAAGGAGTGGTTCGAGAGCACCGATCCGGTGGCCGTCCAGCGGGCCGGCTCCTACTACCTCGCCGCCGAAGGGTTGCTCAACCGCTTCGCTCACGACTTCAAGGAGAAGGCGATCGAGCTGGCTCAGCACTACAAGGGGCCTACCGCCAAAGCGACCCAGGAGCAGTTGCAGTACTTTCATGCGAGCGTCCGCGAGCTGGCGGACAAGTTCGGCGAGGTGGGCAGGCCGCTCCAGGATTACGCCCAAACGCTGGCGCGTGCCCAGCAGGACATCAAAACCAGCGATGACCTCGGGTTCTTTGAAGGAGTCCCCTTCAAGCGCATGCACGACCTGGAGAACAAGGCGAAGGATCTGCTCAAGAAAGTCAACGAAGAGATCGTCCAGCACTACGACCGGCTTCCTCGCTCAATCCAGCAGGCCATGCCTGACCCCAACCTCAATGGCGGCACCCCTCCGTTCGAGAAGATCAACATGCCTTCCTCCTTCGACGGCCCGAACTTCGATCCGAACTCGATGAACTCCTCCGGTTACGACCCGAACGCGCTCAACCGGCCGGGACTGGATCCGAAAAACTTCGACACCGACGGGATGAACGACGACGGAATCGACACCCGCCCGATCAAGACGGACGGGTTCAACACCGGCCCGACGGATCCCGGCAGGCTCAATGGCAACGGTCTCAATGGCAATGGGATCGACCCCAATGGCCTCGGCCAGCGCGGCATGGGTGACAATGCGTTCGACACGAGCGGCCTGAACCCCAACGGCATGAACCCCAACGACCTGGACCCCAACAGCCTGAACCCCAACGGCCTGAACCCGAACGGCCTGAACCCCAGCGACCTGAACGACCGAACGGGCTTGGCGAATTACGTCCCGAACACCGCATTGACGGATCCGAACGCGCTGAACACCCCGACCGGGTACAACACGTCAGGAAACTCGGCCGGCAGCGGGTACGGCTCCAGCGTGGGGAACGGGACGGCGGCGACGGCGGCGAACGCAACCCGCGGCACCGGCATGAACGGCGCACCGTTCTTCCCCATGAACGCCCATCCGGCCGGCGCCAACCAGGATGGTCAAGGGAACCGAACCTCCCCTCTTTACGAGGACGACGATGTCTACACCGGCGGCGGCCCCGACACCATCGTCAGCAACATCGACCACCGCACGGTGTGAGGCGAATCCCTGGTCCTTGGACGAAGGGCTGAGGGTAGGCGAACCAGCCGCCGTGCGGCGACCATGCCGTCGAGACCCGGTGCCGAGCGCCACAGAGTGGGGCGCGCCGATCAGCCCATACGGCGTATACGTAACTCAGTTAGCATTTCCCCACTATGTTCCGCTGTATGCGGCTCCGGAGGAAGGACGACCGCGGTGGCAGGCTTCGACCTCAACCGTCAGGCGCTCGAGCGAATGCGCCGGACCGTGATCGAGGCTGCTGGGCAGCTGGGCTCGATCGGCGACAATTTCGCTGACAAGGCGCCCAATTCGTCGATCTTCGGTACGGTTGCGAGCGCGGACATCCTGGCCAAGGCAGTGAACGGAGTCGAGCAGCGCGCGAGTGATGAGTACGGGAAGGCAGAGAGCAACCTGAAGGCTGTCGAGCGCGCGATCGGCAAGGTCCAGACGAACATCGACCAGGCAGACCTCGACAGCACACCGGGTGAGAGCAAAAAGTGAGCCTGCGCGACCAGATCGCCGCACTCCCCGGCGGCGGCCAGCTGACCCCCAGCATGGACAAGGTCAACGGCGACCCAGAGAAGATCAGGGCGATCGCCGCCCGCTGGCGTCTGCTGGGCAACGCCTCCTTCGAGGAGCCTGCCAACCGCGGCGAGGTGGCCAAGCCCGGCCCACTCGGCGACATCGCCGGCGCCGCGCGGCTCGTGGACGACGCGTGGAACGGTGACTCGGCCCGGGCGTTCCTCGACCACATGAAAAGTTACGGCAACGCGGGTCTGGCGCTGCAGGAGGCGCTCGACGACTGTGCCAGGTTCCTGGAGGACGCCGCGGACTCGCTCGATCGTGCCAAGCGAGGCGTGAACGGCATCTGCGAGACCCTGCTCACCCAGGTCTCCACCTTCAGAACCAAATACAGGAATTACCCGGCCTCCGATGTCGAGCCCGGTGTGGAGAGCATAGTCAAGAAGCATGTGGAGCCTGTCCAGACCCACGCGTCGAACGCGGAGACGGCCGTCTCCGCCGCCGCCAGATCGATCAACCAACGACTGGGCGAGAACCGGCTGCCGTTCACGTTCGAAGACATCAAGCCTCCAGAGGAGGAGGGCTTCGTCGGCACGAGGAGCGGCTGGACACCAGTGTCTCCCGAAGAGCTGTCCGACCCGGTCAGGACCACGCTCAGCGGCGACGCGGGCAGCGGCGGGGGCGCGGGGACGGGCGGCGGCGCCGCCTACAGCGGCGTCTCCGGCGGAGGCGGCCCGCCCGCGCCCAAGGAGCAGGTGGTCCAGTGGATCCAGAACGCGATCAAGGAGATGAAGGACCCCCGCTACGCCGCCGAACTGCGCCGCCGCGGGATCGACCTCAGCGACCTGGATCCGAACGACCCCAAGGACATCGAACGCATCTGGACGATCATCTTCCATGAGTCCGGTGGTAGGCCGGATGCGATCAACAACTGGGACATCAACGCGCAGAACGGCGTGCCGTCGCAGGGCCTGATGCAGACCATCCCACCCACGTTCAACGCCCATAAGCTGCCCGGCCACGACGAGATCCTCAACCCGGTGGACAACATCATCGCCGGCGTCCTGTACACCTACGGTCGCTACGGCGACCTGGCCCACCACCCGGGCATCTGGTCTCTGGAGAACGAGCCCAACGGTGGCTACAAACCGTACTAGAGGGCCTGTACGGAGTTCGGAACACATCAAGCCAGCCGGGCACTAGGAGTTCGTGCCCGGCTCCGGCCACCGGCTCGACAGCCGTCGGACGATGAGCCACACCGTGGCCGCCATCGTCGAATACATGCACTACGCCATCGAGCGCTACAGCTCAGTATCCGCGGTGCCGGGGGTCGTGGGGATGACGACCGGGTCCGGCTACCACGGTTACTGAGTCGGTCAGCGGGTCCTAGCCGCAGTTGGACCAGTCGACGCTGGTGCTGCCCGAGCCGGCGCTGCCGGAGTACTTCACACACTTGCCCTTGGCGGGCAGCTTGACGGGCCCCGCGTAGTACTCGAAGTTGCCCGAGTCGGTTTGGCTCCCGCCGCCCTTCACCTCGAGCGTGGCGCTGACGGGGGTGGCCTTGCCCACGTTCGGGCCCGACTTGAGGGTGACCACGCAGTTCTGCCCCGTGCTGTTGTTCCAGAGCTGGTACGTGGTGCCGCCGCTGAACGAGCTCGACCGCTGGACGACGAACCCGCCACCGCACACCTGGGTCGCGGTGTAGGGGTTCGGCTTCGACGGCGGAGGGGTCGTCTTCGTCGGAGTCGGCTTCGGCGTCGTCTTGGTGGGGGTCGGCCTCGGCGTCGTCTTGGTGGGGGTCGGCTTCGGCGTCGTCTTCGTCGGCGTCGGCTTTGCGGTCGTCTTGGTGGGGGTCGGCCTCTGGGTCGGCCGCTGCGTCGTCCGCGTCGGCGTCGGCTCCGGCTCCCTCGTGGGCTCCTTGGTGGGCTCCTTCGTGGGCTCCTGGGTCGGGCTCTGGGTCGGCGTCGGGCTGGGCGGCACGGTCTTGGTCACCGTGGCCGTCGGCCTGGCCTTCCTGGTCTTGGTCGGCTTGCCGGTCGCCGTCGGCTGCTGAGTCTGGGTCGGCTGGGCCTGGGTCGGCTGGGCCGTCGTCGTGACTGTGGGGATGGGAACCGGCTGCGTCGGGACCAGCGTCGGCGTCGGCGCGGTCGGGATGACGGGCAACTGGGGGCCGGCCGTGGGATCGTCGCTCGGAAGCGTCATGGGGCCAACCCCGTTGTCGTCATAAGGGGTTGGGGTGGTAGCCCACGGCGCCGTAACCACCGCTTGCGGCTGGGTGGGCGCGACGCTGGTGGACCCCTGGGCAGCGAAGGCGTCGCCCTGTTGATTCGCCTGATTCGTCGGCTCCCCGCTGGCCGCGGCAGCTGGGGCGAAAGTGACCTTGTTCGAGTACGCACTCGCGCCCCACAGGCCGAGCCCGGACAGGAGCACGACCGCGGTCACGCCCGCCACGAGGCCGACCGGGAACGGCTTGCGCGGCTGGCCGCCACCCTGCCCGCCGGGGACGACCGTCGGTGTCCAGCCCTGGGGCTGGCTCTGCGAGCCCGGCGGGGGTCCCCAGATCTGGGGCGGCACGCCCCCATTATCCACCGGTCCCTGCGCCATCGGGCCCTGCACCATGGGGCCCTGCGCCATCGGGCTGGAATCCACAGGGCCGGGCTGGATGGGCGGCTGGTCTGCGGGACCGGCCTGCATCGGCCCTTGCTGCATGGGCGCCATGGGGCCCTGGGGCGGCATCATGGGCGTCTGTGCGCCCTCGATCGACAGCTGGATGGGCAGGACCCCGGGCGGGACGGGAAGCGGCTGCCCCCCGATCAGCGTGGGCGGCGGCACCGGCACGCCCTCGATCGCCGAGGCGGGCATCGGCGCCTTGCTGTCGCCGAGCAACCGCAGCAGGGCCGTGTACGTCGTCGGCCGCCCGGACACGTCCTTGGCCAGCGCGGCCAGCACCACCTGTCGCAGCGGCTCGGGCAGCTCCCCCACCTCGGGCTCGCCGTTCAGCACCGACTCGGCGTCCTGGCCGAACGGGGCGGACCCGGTCGCCGCGAACACGACGGTCGCGGCCCACGCGAACACGTCCGCGTACGGCCCGTACCTCAGCCCGTTGATCTGCTCCGGGGCGCGGTAGCCGATCTCGCCCACGGGGTCGCCGATCTCGATGTCGGTGACGCGGAGCCCCTCGCCGGTGAGGATCACGTTCGACGGGGTGAGTCCGCGGTGCGCGAACCCGGCGAGGTGGACCGCGGTCAGCGCGGTCAGCATCCCCACCGCCACGCGCTCCAGCGAGTCCCCGCTCAGGGGCCCGTCGGCGGCGACGGTCTCGGCCAGCGAGCGGCCCTCGACGTGCTCCCTGACCACGTACGACAGGCCGTCCTCTGTGCCGGCGTCGATGGTGCGGGCCACGTACGAGCTCGACACCTTCGCGACGCTCTTGAGCCTGCCCGCGAAACCGGGGTCGGCCGGGTCGGCCTGCAACGTCTTGATGGCGACGCGTGCCGCTTCCTCGGACTCCCGTCCCAGGTAGACAACGCCCCGAGGTCCTTCGCCGAGCCGGTCCACGATTTCGTGGCCACCGATGCGCTCAGGCAAAGAGGAGTCCTTCTCGGCCATGACCGTCCTTCCGAGCATCCCTCGTGATCGCAGGACATTTAATCAAATAAGCCACATACGTATCACTAGTTTCGGCTTCCGCGATCTGACTGTTAACCGGCAATTTGCACCGGAGCCGCGGGGCGCCGCCGCGCCCGAGCGCGAACCGCGCCGCCGGCCTCGTCCGCGGCCCATCGGCACGAGCGCCCAGGGCCACGACCCCCAACTGCTCGGACGGCGCCCGCCTTGAGGTCGGGCTGGTCCTGATGACCTCGGCCGGCAAGGACACAGGGCTGGCCTATTTGGGTCATGCGCTGGAAGGCCGTGCGGTGGTTCTGCCACGCCTGCTGGAAACGCTGGGCGCCCGGCCCTGTCCACGCCGTGCCGACCTTGGCGGCCTCGCGGTCGAGCGCGGTCATGGTGGTGCGGACCGCTCCCGATCGAAGGTCAGCGCATGATGACCCCGGGATGTGCGGCGTCGAACTCGGCGAGCCCTTCAGGGGTGAGCCTCAGGTAGAGGCCCTTGTCGACGTCTATCACCAGAGGCTGGCCCTCTCCGTGGAGCACGACGGAGATGTCCAATTCGAGGTACGTGTTCTCGTGCTGCTCCTCCATGAAGTTACGTTCGACGATGTTGGCGTTCCGCGATGCGGCTTCGTCCGCCGTCTTCGTGCTGCCACCGATGCCGCCGAAGCCCAGGTTCCCTTCGCCGGTGGATCCGGTGGACCCGCCTACTCGGGCGGCCCGGCCCCGGCCGTGCTCCTGGCCGTGCCCGGTTGTGCTCATGGTCTGCGCGTAGACGCGTTGTTTGACCAGCGCGCTGGTGATCTCGCGGGCCCCGTTGACGTCGATCCCCACCCTGCCGATCCCTGGGATCTCGTAGTCATGCGCGAGCAACTGCTCTATATGCGCGCGCATGGTGCTTTCCTTGGTGGCCTCGGTCAGGGACATGCCGGCCGGGCGAGAGAGCTCGAATCCGTTGGGCCGGTTGTCCAGCGAGGGCACCTCCTCCCTGAGCTTCGGCGGTACCGCGGCCAGCGGCGCCCATCGCTCCACCAATGTGGCGGCCGGGAACGCGACCTGGCTGACGTCGCCCTTGGGGACACCCTTCCCGAGCGTGGTGGTCATGGTGTTGGGTCCTGCCGGCTCCGCCCATCGCGGGTCTGCGGCGACGACCGGCGTACGCGCCGCGACCGGGGTGCCTGGCGGCACCTCCGTGGTGAGGTGCCCCGGCACCAATACGCCGAGTTCGCCGTCCGCGACCGCGCTGGACGTCGAGGTGACCCCGACATGCTTGTCAAAGAGCCGCACGGCCCCGTCATGTCCGGTCACCTCGCCCACCTTGAGCAGGACGTTGCGGGCCGCACTCTGCATGGGTTCCAGGACAGGGCGGACCTGGGCGCGCTCGATCGTGATCTCGTACGTGACGGGATGCTTGAACTCCTGCGGGGCTTCGCGCGTCTGGTAACGGTTGATGTCTTTCACATTCGTTCCGCGCGCGTCCACGGTGTGGGAGTCGCGGAAGTTCGCGAACGCCGCTTCTGCTCCCCTGAGCTGGCCGTCAGAAGACTCGGAGTAGCGCGCGAGCAGCTCCGCGCCGCGGTCCGAGCCCGCCTCGCGCAGGCTCAGGTCGCCGCTGAGGCGCTCGCTGCGGAGCATGAGGCCGGCGTCAGGACGCTCGCCGACGTGTACGCCGTCGCCGATCTCGGCCGTGACCCGGATACCCACGCGTTCGGTGACCCGGTCGTGTTCATCTGTGAGGAACAACCAGGAGGACACTCCGTTTCCGCGGAGTTCCCCCAATTTCGTGGCGAGCGCATCCTGGCTGTAGTTGCCGCGCAGGTGCTCGGCCACCGGGTGGTTCGTGAACTCCTGGTCCGGGAAGAGCAGCCCCTCGTCGCGAAGCTTCTCGAGGATCTTCGGGAGTACGGTCTGCGCGTCGAGATGCTGAACGGCGGCGGTGCTCATCGCCGCCTCGGGTGCGGAATAGGCACGGGTCGTGTCCCCCGCCTGCTTGGCGGGCTCCACGGCCTCCGGGCCTGCCAATCCGTGACGGCGTGCCACCTCGTCAGGAAGGACGAGGTCCATGATCTCCCCCACCCGGACGTATGTGGTCGGGCCCCGCTCGACCGTTTCCCCGTTGGTTCTGGTCGGTGTCATCTCCACGACGAGGTCTCCGCGATACCAGTGCGAGGGACTCTCGTCTGAGTAGGTGACCCGGGCGACGTCGCTGCCGCCCAGGTAGGAGCTTTCCTGGGTCATCCCCTTCGCGGCGGCGTGCACCCCCGCTCGCGCCACGACCTTCCGCTCGTTTCCTGTGGTTTCCTCGTCCCCTCTCGTATGACCTGCCGTCTCACCGCCGTGCTCACCGTCGCGGCCGAAGCTGACGCGCAGACCGGTCCGGGCGTGCCCGCCCAGGGACTGTCTGCTGCGCTCGCTGTCCGTCACCTTCGAGTTACTGCTCGAGTAGATTTCGTGCTCTACCCCGGTCTCCGACTTGACGTGCGTCAACCCGGCCACATCGGCCTTCACATGCACATCGTGCCGCCATCCCCCTTGGTCGGACACCGTGTAGTGCAGGCCGTCAGGGTGAGATGTGATCATGGTTTCCAGCTTGATCACGTCGGTGGCGGTCTCGAACACCGTCGGCACGTCCAGACGCTCCGCCGGCACCGGCAGTCCCGCCCAGTCGGCGTGCGCCTTGGCCACCGTCTGAACCAGGTCAGGCATGGCACCCAGGCGGACGGTGGCGTGCAGCCGGTCGTCGTGAGCCCATACGTCACGGGGCGGCTCGGTCGACGACTCGATGCGACCCAGATGGGCGACGTCCTGCGCGAGCACCGGCGCCTCCGGCAGGTGGGCATTCGGTACGAGGACCTCCGCCTTGCTGCCGTGCACCTCCCACGACGCGTTCGTCACCTCTGTGCCGTATTGCGAGATCCTCATCCTGACGTCGAAGGAGAGATCCCGCGTGATGGTGAAGCCGCCGCTGGTCTCCGTGCGGTCGTACCTCGTGTGACCAGTGGAGAAGCCGGTACTCTCCGCCTTCGTGCCGCTCCCGGTGAGAGACAGGTTCGCAGGGTCGATCTTGAGCTTTTCGGTCACCTCGAGGCGCGCGACAGCGCGCACCTCCGCACGACCTCCGGCAGAGGTCTCCCGCTGGCTGGTGTCGATCCGCGACGTGATCCTGCGCTCGTTCGCCGTCATGTCGGTCGAGCCGACCTCGTGCCGCCGGCCCAGAGCGCCCTCGGCCAGGATCTCGAAGGTGTAGCCGCCGATCGTCTTGTCGTACCTGATCCCGTGCAGGGCATGCGTCAGGTCGGCTTCCAGGGCCACGCCCCCGAAGCGGCTCTCGATGTCCCGGATGATCTGCCGCCTGATCCCCGGCGAGAGGTCGGGCAGTGCCTGATCGACGGCCTGGCAGATCTCCGCGCTGAGGAGCGTCTCCGAGTGGACGCGGATGCCGCTGCCCAGTCCCGTCCCCCGCCCGGCCGCGAGCGTCTCCGGCTCCAGCACGTGAGGGTCGTAGCCACGGTTCGGGTGCTCGCCCCTTGGCGGATATTCACCGACCGGTTCGCTCCGCACGAACTCCGCACGTACGTTGTCGATTTCCTGGTGGAGATCGGCGAGTTTCTGCCGGATATCGTTGAATTCCCCTTGCGACCGGAGATCGTGGCCGAAGACGTCCTGCTCCATCCGGGGCGCGTCGCTGGCCGGTACGGTCAGCTCGGCCTGCACCTCGACCTCGAAGGTGCCCAGCTTCTCGGTCTCGACCTGCAGCCGCATGTGGGCGTCGTACATGGTGACGTCAGCGCGCCTGGTCAGGACGGTGTGGTTGCCGTGTGCTCTGTTGGTGGTCGTCACATGGTCCGACCCGAAGCCGAACCCGCCGACGGCCCGTCCGATGACCTCCGCCCTGCCGCCAAGGCCCAGACCGATCTTGCCGCCCGCATGAACGTTGACGCTCGCGCCCTGCCGATGTGTCGTCCCATCGCTCTCGCGCCGCCCGATGTCGTCCCGGAGCATTGTCTCGATCGGTGACCGCCCGCTTCCGTCAACGGGCTCGATCCGCGTGATCTGGCCGGTGATCTCGATGGAGTCCTCCGCTGATCGCAGCGCGGAGCTCTTGTACCGGACCGCCTCGGAGGTGGTCCCGCTCGACAGCAACGACTGGCTGCGGTTCTTCATCCCCTGTTCGCTGAGCACGGTGGACGTGAGGTGTTCAACGATCTTGACCACCTCACCCGCGGGCACGCCCGCCGACAACGCCCGGCGCTGCACCTCCAGCACCAGAGGCGTGACGTCCATCCCGGTGATGGCGACACCGTGATCACGGAACTTGTGCTCGGCTCCGGCCGGGACCTCGTGGCGAGGCAGCGCCGGTGGATGGTCGGCGGCCAGCAGCGGCCCTTCACGAGTGAACTGCTTGGGGAAGGGGACGGTCACGGACAGCTCGGGGACTGCCGCGGTTCTTGTGACCCGCTCACCGTCGCGGTAGACGTCCAGGGAGATGTCCGCGGCGAAAAAGTCGTGCACCGGGGAGACGGGTTTGTGGCCGCTGATGACCTCGATGCCGTTTGTATGGGTTGTGCGCAATGTGCTGCTGATGCCCGTACGAGGCAGGGCGCTCGCCTCGGCCTCGTCCGACGACTGGTTCAGCGCGCGAACCAGCCCTGCGGTCCGCTCCAGGGAGGAGGCCTGCGAGGACTTGCCTTCCACACCGTCCCCGCCGAACGCGACCGGCTTCTCGGGCGCCAGGCTCGGGTGCTCCACGTGCGTGAACTCGCTCGGCCTCAGCTTGAGGTAGATCACCTTGTCTTCGACACTGAGCGGCACCCCCCTTTGGAGGTGGTTGGTCCATGTGTCGCGGTTGCCGTCGGAAAGCACCTCCGCGAGCCACTCGCGGATCGCGCGTCGTTCCCGCGGAGTGACATCCGTGATGCCGTCGGTCAGGGCCCGCGCCGCCGCCGTCGCGTTTTCCGGAACCTTGACGTCGTGTACGGCCGTTTCGCCCATGGCGCCGATCTCGACGGTGCGAGGTGGATGAATCTCGGGAGGTGGAACGATCTCGGGCTTGTCCTTCCAGGCCACCGGGCCGTCCGGTCGGGACGGCGGAGCCGCGCTCGCCGCTGTGTCCGGGTTCTTGCTGTTGACCGACATCTCCGGAACACCGCGGTCAGCCGACTCCGAGCCGGCCTCAGGTCTCGCCGCCAGAAGGACTTGAACGTTGTTCATGGCGGCCTTCGCTGACTGAAGGAGCGCCTCACGGTCCTTCCAGGTCGGCGGACCGTCGGGCCGGGACGCTGCCCCGTACGCTGACTGCGCGGGCAGCGCGGCGTTCCACCCCGCCCGCGAACCAGCTGACCGGGACGCCGCATCACCCGCCTGCCGCATGAGCGCCTCAGCGCTCTTCCACACCGGCGGGCCGTCGGGCCGGGACGACGCGGCGACTTCGGCCTGCTGGGACGGCACATCGGGGCTCTTCCAGACAGACGGTCCGTCAGCCCCGGCCGGCGAGTTGATGGTGGTCAGCTGGTTGTGGTTCACCACCGCCGACAGGGTCGTCTCACCGCTGGTCCCGGGTGCGCGCGGGGGGCCAGAGTCCGGGCCGGACGGAGGATGTCCGGATGGCGGAGGATCTCCGGACGGCGGAGGATCTCCGGACGGAGAGGTCGGATGGGGCGAGGGCGGGCCGTCGGCGCCATGAGGCAGGGTCGTGAGCAGGTGCTGCCCGTCCGCGCCGAGCGCACTGGACGTGATGCCCTTGGCCAGCATGTCCCAGCTGAAGTTCCCTTGAGCCCACAGGGTTCCCGCGGTCGTGATGCCGCCGGTCAGGGCATATTGCGCGGCCTGCCCGTACAACGACGAGGTGGCCGCGGCCAGCAGCTTCTCGGCCGTGGACATCTCCGCCCTGGTCAGGCCGGCCCGCAGGGCGGGCGTGGCCAGCCGGCTCAGCCCGCCGGAGAGCAGTCCCATGAGCCCGCCCATGGCGCCGCCGGTCAGCGCCGAGATCGCGACCTGCTCGATGTCGATCTCGTCCCTGCGGCCCTTCACCATCTGCAGGATCTGGATGCCCAGGTCCATGCCGGCCACGATCCCGGCGAACAGCGCTATGTTGATCAGGCACCGCTTGGCGATCTGTGCGACCGTCATCCGTGCGAGCTGCACACGTGGTGGGATGAGCGCCAGACTCGCCCCGCCGCTGACCAGGGCTGCGCCCAGCAGATACGCCAGTTGTGCGATCAGCAGCCAGACGGTGGCCTCGATCATGTACTTGGCGTACTGGATCTGCACTCCCACGCCGTTGAGCGCGACAGCGGTGTCCACGAGCCGCCTGACCAACGCGGCGACCTGACCACCGGCCACCGCCTCGACATGGGCGGCGAAGGCGAGGTGGGCCGCCCCGTCCCAGGCGGAGCCGATCTTGGTTGCGCTCCCTGGCTGGTCGGCGGCCGTGCCCTCGACGAGCCGGTGCGCGGCGATCACGCAGGCGTCGGCCAACCGGAAGCAGCCGGCCTCGTCCCCTTCCGGCCAGTCCATGCCGACCACCCAGCCGATGTACGGCTTGGCGAAGTCGGGCACAAGGAACCCGTCGAAGCCCATGGACGATCAGTTGCGCTTGGCGGGGGGCCGCTCAACCGCCTCATAGTTGCGTGCGTTGACGTTCAGGCCCGAGGCGACGCGCTCGAGCTCGTCGATGTACGTCTTCAGGTCGTCGAAGATGCGGCGTTCGATTCCGGGCAGGTTCTTGGCCAGTTCGGCGCCGTACTCGTCGTTGCCGAGCGTCTTCCTGTCCCGGTCGAAGGCGGCGCGGAGTTCGTCACGCGCCTCCTTCGCGTTGCGCTCGAGCTCGTCGTAGACCCTGGCCTGGAGGTGCAGCGCCTCCCACGCCACGGAGTAGCCGGTCATGGGGCCGGCTCCACGGGGCCGGGGAAGAACGCGTCGAGCGTGGCGTGCTCCCCGAAGACGTCCTCGTGCGGCACGCCCTCCGGCATGAGGGGCTTCAAGAGCTGCTTGCTCTGCTCAGAGACCACGGCGGTGGCCTCGTTGACCTGCTGCATGATCGCGTCGGCCAGCTGCGAGGGGGACAAAGTGCGATAAACTCGGGGATTCAGCTCGATGCCGCGCATCTGACCGTGCCGGCCAACGGTCACGCTCACCATCCCGTCCGCGGAACGTGCGGTGTGCTCCATAACGGAGAGCTCTCCGTACGCTTCGCGAATGCGGGCCATCTGCTGGTTGATCTCGCCCGCGAGCTGACTGATCTCTGCCTGGAACGCATCCGCCACAGATGCACCTTTCGTAGGTCCGATCCAGACGGGACCTTACCTCGCCCTTTTCGCGAAGTTTCGGCTACCTCGCAACGTTTAGGCTGCCGTTAACAAAGCCGTCGCGTGGCCTGCCGGATTCAACGGAGGAAGCCCCGGCTCCCTTGCCAGGGCCCCTGTCCGTTGCTCACTTCGTGGCGGACTCGATGTTCTGGCGGTAGGTGCCGATGACCCGCGAAGCCTCCTGGAGCTCCTCGGTCATGCGCTGGAAGGCCGTACGGTAGTTCTGCCACGCCTGCTGGAAACGCTGGGCGCCCGGCCCTGTCCACGCCGTGCCGACCTTGGCGGCCTCGCGGTCGAGCGCGGTCATGGTGGTGCGGACCGCTTCCGACTGCTGCGTGAACTGACTGGCCATCTGCTGCATTTCCGCGGGGTCGCCGCCGAGCATGCTCTGGCTCATGCATACCTCCTGGAACACGTGAAAGCGCCCTCAACCTAAAGGGAGCACACCAGGCGTCGCCCGCGTTATGCCGAGCGGCTATGGTCTACCCGAGGATTGTTCGGATTCGTCCCTGGGAGCTGGCGGTCTCATGCGCGAGGTTGTGGTGACCGGCGGAGGCACCGGCATCGGATACGCCGTCGCCGCCGCTTTCGTCGCGCTCGGCGACCACGTCACCATCACCGGCCGCCGCGAACACGTGCTGAAGGAGGCCGGCTCGCGGCTCGGCGCGGCGTACGCGGCCTTCAACGCCGCCAGCCCCGTCGCGGTGAACGAGGCGCTCGACAGCCTGCCGCGGCACGTGGACGTGCTGGTCAACAACGCGGGCGGCAACACCAACCTCGATCGCCGGCAGTCCGGCCAGCTGATGGACGTGGCCGAGGCCTGGTGGGCCAACCTCAACGCAAACCTGATGTCCGCCGTCCTCGTCACGACCGCGCTGGCGCCGCGCATCAAGGAGGGCGGCAGGGTCGTCTCCATCGGCTCGATCGCGGCACGCGGCACGGGCTCCGGCTCGTACGGCGCCGCCAAGGCCGCCCTGGAGTCCTGGACCGCCGACCTGGCCGCCGAACTCGGTCCCAGAGGCATCACGGCGAACGTGGTCTCCCCCGGGCTCGTCCTGGACACCGAGTTCTTCCGCGGGCGGCTGACGGAGGAGGGCATCAGGGCCCGCGTGGAGAACACGCGCAACGGCCGCCCTGGCACTCCGTCTGACGTGGCGGATACCGTTCTCTTTCTGGCCTCCGCGGGAGCCAGGCATGTCACCGGGCAGGTGCTCCACGTGAACGGCGGCGCGTACCTGGGCCGCTGAACTCTCTCTCAGGAAGGACTTCGAGTCGGTGCGGAAGGTTCTGATCGCCAATCGCGGCGAGATCGCCGTACGTGTGGCGCGCGCGTGCAAGGACGCCGGGATCGGCAGTGTGGCCATCTACGCCGACCAGGACCTCGAGGCCCTGCACGTCAAGGTCGCCGACGAGGCATACGCGCTGGGCGGCCAGTCACCCGCCGAGACCTATCTCCACGTCGACAAGCTGATCGAGGTGGCACGCCGCGCCGGCGCGGACGCCGTGCACCCCGGGTACGGCTTCCTGGCCGAGAACGCCGGCTTCGCGCAGGCCGTCATCGACGCGGGCCTGATCTGGATCGGCCCGCCGCCGGCCGCCATCGCCGCGCTCGGCGACAAGGTCCAGGCCAGGCACATCGCGCAGAAGGTCGGCGCGCCGCTGGTCGCGGGCACCAAGGACCCGGTCTCCGGGGCCGACGAGGTCGTCGCGTTCGCGGAGGAGCACGGGCTGCCGATCGCGATCAAGGCGGCGTACGGCGGCGGCGGGCGCGGCATCAAGGTGGCGCGCAGGCTGGAGGAGGTCGCCGAGCTGTACGAGTCGGCCGTGCGCGAGGCCGTCGCGGCGTTCGGGCGCGGCGAGTGCTTCGTGGAGCGCTACCTCGACCGGCCCCGCCACGTCGAGACGCAGTGCCTGGCCGACTCCCACGGCAACGTGGTCGTGGTCAGCACGCGCGACTGCTCGCTGCAGCGCCGCCACCAGAAGCTGGTGGAGGAGGCGCCGGCGCCGTTCCTGTCGCAGGAGCAGGTCGAGGTCCTCTACTCCAGCTCGAAGGCCATCCTGAAGGAGGCGGGGTACGTCGGGGCCGGCACGTGCGAGTTCCTCGTCGGCCAGGACGGGACGATCTCGTTCCTCGAGGTGAACACGCGACTGCAGGTCGAGCACCCGGTCACCGAAGAGGTGGCGGGCATCGACCTGGTGCGGGAGATGTTCAGGATCGCCGACGGGGAGGCGCTCGACTACGGCGACCCGGCGCTGCGCGGCCACTCGATCGAGTTCCGGATCAACGCCGAGGACGCCGGGCGCAACTTCCTGCCCGCTCCCGGGACGCTGACCGTCATGCGCGCGCCTTCCGGGCCCGGGGTGCGGCTCGACGCCGGGTACGAGGCGGGGATGACGGTGCCGCAGACGTTCGACTCGCTGGTGGCGAAGCTGATCGTCACGGGGCGGACGCGGAGCGAGGCGCTGGAGCGGGCGCGGCGGGCGCTGGCGGAGTTCGAGATCTCGGGGATGCCCACCGTCCTGCCGTTCCATCGGGCCGTCGTGTGCGATCCGGCCTTCGTCTCCGCGCCGTTCTCGGTCCACACGCGGTGGATCGAGACGGAGTGGGAGAACACGATCGCGCCGTACGACCAGGAGGCCGCCTCCGGGCCGGCCGCCGCGCGCGAGACAGTGACGGTCGAGGTCGGGGGCAAGCGCCTGGAGGTCGTCCTGCCCGCCGGGCTCGGCACGTCCGCTCCCGGCGCCTCCGCCCCCGGCAAGGCGCCGCGGCGGGGCGGCGGCTCCAGGAAGGCGTCGGCGGCGGGCGGAGACGCGCTGGTCAGCCCGATGCAGGGGACGATCGTCAAGGTCGTCGCCACTGACGGGGACGTGGTGAACGAGGGCGACACGGTCGTCGTCCTGGAGGCCATGAAGATGGAGCAGCCGCTGGCGGCCCACAAGTCGGGCACGATCACGGGGCTCTCGGCGACGATCGGGCAGAGCGTCACCTCCGGCGCCACGATCTGCGAGATCAAGGACACCTGACGGCGAGCCATGGCTCCAGGCTCTTGCTCGACGGTGTGCGCTTACGAGCTCGCCTGCGGGTAACGTGCCCAGTGAGGAACTTTGCCGACCGCCCGTTCGTCCTCATGGGCGAAGGAGGCTTGCTGCCAATGACCCATTCGCTGCGCCGAGCAGGGGCCGCGATCGCGGCTCTGATCGCCGGTCTAATCGTCGTTCTTGCGCTGTCCCCTGCCGCCAACGCGGCGGCCCCCCCTGACGCTCAGTCGGTGGTGTCCAACTGGAAGAAGGATCCGCTCTACGTCGTGTCCGGCTCGCCGTTGACGTCGGACCAGCAGAACGAGATCAATGACGCGTTGAAGGGGGCCGACAGCAAGATCTACGCTGTGGCGCTCCCCGACGGCACGGTGGACAACACCAGCATTGCGCCGTACATGAGCTCGCTCAACTCCGCTTTGGTCGCCGCGGGCCGCAACCGCGCCACCATCGCCGTGCTCGACGGCCAGACACTGTTCGCGGCCTCCAGCGCCATCCGCCAGTCGGGTGTCGCGGGCCGGCTGGCCGACCTCTCGGTCACCGCGAACTCGGGCAATGTCGTTGACGGGATGAAGGACTTCGTCAACCGCGTCGACTCCGCCGTCAAGGGCAAGTCGGGCCCCGCGCTCGACCCTGACAGCCAGGCCAACCCCGGCGCCGGCGGCACCGCCGCGCTGCTGGCCCTGGGCGCGCTGGTCCTGGTCGGCGGTGGCGGCTACTTCCTCTACTCCAGCAACAAGAAGAAGAAGCGGGCCATCCAGGAGGCCAAGGACCTGGCGGCCGTCAAGCAGACCGTGGACGAGGACGTCACCAAGCTCGGCGAGGAGATCACCGCCCTCGACGCCGACGTGACGCTCGCCGGCCAGGGCGGCAAGCACATCGAGGAGTGGCAGCAGGCGCTCGACTCCTACGAGAAGGCCAAGACCCAGCTGGCCACCGTCCAGCGGCCCGACCAGGTCCGCGACGTCACCCAGACGCTCGAGGACGGCCGCTACGCGCTCGCCGTGGTGAAGGCCAGGGTCAACAACGAGCCGGTCCCGGAGCGGCGCGCCCCCTGCTTCTTCAACCCGCAGCACGGCCCGTCCATCCGTGACGTCCGCTGGGCCCCGTCCGGCGGCGCGCTCCGCGACGTGCCGGCCTGCCGGATGGACGCGGAGGCCGTGGAGCGCGGCTTCGACCCGCAGATGCGCGAGGTCATGGTCGACGGCCACCGCCGCCCGTACTACGACGCGGGTCCGGCGTACCAGCCGTACGCGTACGGCTACTACGGCGGCTTCGGCGACATCATGACCGGCATGTTCATCGGCACCATGATGGGCAGCATGCTCAGCGGCGGCTGGGGCTACGGCGGCTACGGCGCCGGTTACGCCGAGGGCTACGCGGACGCCGGCGGCGGCGACTTCGGCGGCGGGGACGCCGGCGGCGGCTGGGGCGACTTCGGCGGCGGCGGCGGCGACTTCGGCGGCGGGGACTTCGGCGGCGGCGACTGGTAAACCCCAGGGGCCCAGAAGCATGGGCCTTCGCAGGGAGGCGCTACGCGCGGATCAGCTCCGGGCAGCGCCTCCCAAGGGGGGCAAGCCCCCCTTTCGAACCCCCAAAAAAGGCGAGGTCCTCGCCCGGAGACGCGCTACGCGCGATAGAGAGCTCAGGCTGTGACCTGTGGGGGCAAGCCCCCCACACCCCCGTCTGGGGGTCTCCCGACCCCCAGCCCCCCAGCGTTGGCCAGGTGCCACCAGTGTGTGCATTACGGCCAGCGCGGAGCCACAGAGGATCAGTCGGCCTCCTGGGGCCTTGCCCACCTCGTCCGGCATGCCACGGGTGTGAGCGCGCTGAACGATGCGGACACGGTGGCCAACTGTCAGGCCTCGCGTAATACAGGCAGCATGAAACCCATGCTCATCGTCATCGGCGGCCTCCCCGCGACAGGCAAGACGACGCTCTCCCGGCTCCTGGCCACCCGCCTCGGCGCGGTCCACGTGCGTATCGACACCATCGAGCAGGCGATCGTCCGCTCCGGTCTGGCCCGCCGGCCCGTCGGCCCCGCAGGCTACATCGTCGGCTACGCCCTGGCCGAGGAGCACCTGCGCCAAGGGCTGAGCGTGATCGCGGAGTCGGTGAATCCCCTGGCCATCACCCGTGACGCGTGGCGGGAGGTCGGGGTCAGGGCAGGTGTGCCGGTGGCCGAGGTGGAAGTGGTCTGCAGCGACCTGGCCGAGCATCGGCACCGCGTGACCTCCCGCTCGACCGACATTCCTGACCTGCGGCTGCCCGACTGGCAGGAGGTCACCGACCGTGAATACGAGCCGTGGGAGCGCGAGCGCATCGTCGTCGACACCTCCGGGCAGACACCGGACGCGTCGCTCGGCGTCCTGCTCCGGAGACTTGGGCGATCGTGACGACTCGTCGGGTCCGCCTGCTGTGCCTGCGCCACGGTGAGTCGGAGAACGTCGTCGCCGGGGCCGCCGGGGCGCTGCCTCTGGCGGAGCTGACAGCTAACGGGCAGACTCAGGCGGCAGAGGCGGCCGAGTTGCTGCGGGCAGAGGGAATCACCCGGATATATGCCAGTACGGCGCTCCGGGCCCGGCAGACCGCCGAGATCATCGCGCACGTGCTCGGCCCGGCGGAGGTGGTGACGCTGCCGGGGCTCGTCGAGATGGGTGTCGGGGGGCTGGAGGGCGCCACCGATCCGGCGACCCGGGCGCGTACGGCCGAGGTCCTGCGCGCCTGGATCGTGGACGGCAGGCTGGACGAGGCGGTGGCGGACGGCGAGGACGGGCATGCGGTCGCCGCACGCGTCGTCGCCGCCCTCGCGTCCATCGCGACCGCCCACCCCGGCGAGACGGTGGCCCTGGTAGGGCACGTGGGAAGCCTCACCGTCGGACTCAGCGCCCTATGCGGGCTGGGCCGGCAGGTGTGGGGGGCGCCTCTCCCGCATGCCGTGCCGTTCCCGGTCGAATGGGATGGGCGCTCCTGGCGGTGCCCGTCCTGGCCGGGATTGCTACAAGAGCGATGAATGACCTACCTCGCCGAAGGACCCCGCGTCGGGATCCGCCGCATCGACCACCGGGACCGCGCCGAATTCCTGGCTCTGAACAGGGAGAGCACCGACCTGCTTGCCCGCTGGATGCCCGGCGACCCCATCACCACCGACGAGGCCTTCGAGCGGTACGTCGGGGCACGCGCCAGGACGGCACTCTCGGATACTGCGCCTACGCCTCCACCACCGGGCGCGGCTACCTGACCGAGGGGCTGCGGCTGCTGGTCCGGTACGCGTTCGGCGAGCTGGGGCTGCACCGCATCGAGGCGAACATCCAGCCGGCGAACGCCCCCTCACTGAGCCTGATCAAGCGCGTCGGCTTCCAGCGAGAGGGCTATTCGGCGAACTTCCAGTTCATCGACGGGGCGTGGCGGGACCACGAGCGTGGGCGATCACCCGTGCAGGGGTTGACCTCAACTTTGGTTGAGGTAGCAGACTCCCGAATATGAGCAGAGACAAGGTGATCATTTATGAGGAGGCCGACGCCGACCCGTGGACCGACGTCATGACGATCCAGAACGGGAACGGCCGCACGCGCGTGCGGGCCGTCGGCGAGCCGGGGCAGATGGTCGAGCTGGTGTCCCGGCTGGTCGGCGAAGGAGTGGACCAGGTCGAGCTCTGCGGCGCGTTCGGCGCGGTCTGGCACGCCGAGGCCGGTCGGGCGGCCGGCGGGAAGGCGCCTGTGGGGGCCATCTACTACGGGTTCGAGTCGCTGCCGGGCGTGGCCTCGTACAAGGCGCGCTTCGAGGCCGGGGAGGTGCTGTCCGAGGCGTTCCTCATCGTGCACGAAGGCGCCGATCCGGCGGTTGACGTGGTGGTGCGCGAGCGGGGTGACGGCGGCAGGACGACGTTCGTGGCGGTCCCCGACGAGGCAGCCGCCGGTGAGGTGGCGGGCACGATGGCCGGTGAGCTGCAGCTGATCGAGCTGTACGGCGGCTTCGGGCCCGAGGGGGCCGAGCCGGTCATCCGGGCCGTGGACGGCCGGGTGCCCGTCGGCGTCAGCGGATACAGGCGCTAAAGGAGGGTGCCGAGGGGGCCCAGGTCCAGGTTGAGGTCCTCGGGCGTCAGGCCGAAGCGGTCGCACAGCTCGGTCATCGCCTCCTCCAGGCGCATCAAGGTCACCCCGAGGGTCTCGATCTGCTCGTCCGACAGGTCCCCTTGCTCCATGCGGCGTACGCACTGCCGCTCCACGAGCTGGCGGACCAGCTCGACCACGGTGAGCACGAGGCGGGTCAGGTCGCGCTCGATCGTCTCCGAGTCGGCGGCTATGCGCAGGCGCGGCGCTTCCACGCTCACGCGGCCTCATCCCCCTCGATCGACACGATGATCGTACGGAGCGAGATGCGTACGAGATCCACGTCCGCGATCGACAGGACGAGGTCGCCGGTCAGGACCACGCCACCGGCCAGCAACCGGTCCAGCAGGTCCACGAGCGCCACACGTTCGGGCGGGATCCGGTCGTCGGCCACCACGTCACGTCTCAACATGCCTCCATGACCGTGAAGGAGTACGGGGCCCACGGGCCGGTGAGGCGCACCTCCACGCCTTCCCCGCCGAGGCTGCGGGCCGTCGCGGCGAACTCCTCGTCGCGGCCCTCGTCCACAAGGTAGGCGCCGTTCAGCAGCATCACCTCTTTGCGGCCGGAGAGCTGGGGGTCCTGGGCGCGATGGCGGCAGCTGGCGACGGCGAGCGACGACAGCGTCGCGTGAATGTGGTCGGCGCGGCCCACAAGCTGCCGACGGCTCTGCTCCCGGCCGCGCAGGCTCGCCCGGCGGCGCTCGAGGTACGCGGTTCCGGGCTTCCGCGCGTTGCCGCCCGCCGCCTCATGTCCCTCCCCGATCGCCGGGGAGCCCGCCGCCTCATGGCGCTCCCCGATCGCCGGGGAGGCCGCAGCCTCATCACCGCCCCCGGTCTCCGGGGAAGCCGCCCCCTCATCGCCATTCCTGGCCTCCGGGGAGGCCGCGCCCTGGCTCACGTACGCCTTGACGCCCCACTCCCTGCGCCCCGTGACGCGGGAGAGCACCTCCAGGAAGTCGTCCCTGCGCCGCTCCAGCAGGTCGCGCACCTGGTCGTCGCCCGCGTACACGGTGACGAGCCGGACCGGCGCCGTAGGGGTGGCGGCGGCCACGGCCTCCACCACGCGGTCGTGGGCGCGGGCCGTCACCGACAGCCAGTCCAGGTCCTCCAGGGAGCGGCGCAGTGGCTCCTCCCCGAACTCCGCCAGCGGCACCGTGCTCACATAGGCCACCAGGCCGGCCCCGGCGATCGTACGCACGGGGCCGACGCCGTCAGGGCACTCGACGGCGGAGCGGGCGACCGCGTACACGTACGTGCCGGAGTCGGTCATTCCTCGCCCCTCGCAGCGAGTTGGCGGCGCAGCCGGCGGTTCTCCTCGATCAGCTCGCGGTCCCGCCCCGACAGCCACGGGTCGTGCTCCCACCAGTCGATGCCGAGTTCCCTGGCCGTGTCCACCGAGGCGATCAGCAGGCGCAGCTTGATGGTGAGCAGCTCGATGTCCAGCAGGTTCACCCGGATGTCGCCGGCGATCACCACGCCTCTGTCGAGCACGCGTTCCAGAATGTCCCCGAGGTTGGCGGGCTCGCGGCTGGCGCCCCCGTACGGCTGGCGCACTACAGGGGCGGCACTTCCTACTCTGTCCACGTCACAACGCCTCACCTATGTCGGCGTTGGAGCGCCGGTACCGCCGTAGTCTCCGATATGACAACAAGTTCCCCTCCGTATCGATCTCGGCCTCGTAAAGGGCGAGGATGTCGCCTGAGGAGGGGATGCGGCGGTCTTCGATGACCTCTATCCCGATCTTCCAGCCGTCTTCGACCGGCTGGACGGCCGTCACCCCCTCGACCTGCTTCGTGGTCAGGTCGGCGATGTGCCGGAGCCCGAACTCACCGGCCGTCACGGCGGTCAACTCCCGCGGCCGCGGCTCACGGACTTCCCGCGGCTCACGGACTTCCCGCGGCTCGCGGGCTTCGCGAGGCCGGGTGGCCGTGGGGCGCTTCTCGATCATGCGATTACCTCCGCCCTGTGGCCATCAGCTGGAGCACCCGCTCGACGGCCTGGCGCTCTTCTTCCTCGGAGATCTCTCCGGCCTCCCTCGCCGCCTCGATCTCCTCCAGGTGCCGCCTGACCGAGGCGGGGTTCCTGGTCTCCCTCTCGATCTGTTCCTGGAACAGCTCGGCTAGCCAGAGCAACCCGCGGAAGGGCGCGAGCGGCCACCCGAAAACCAGCCCTAGCAGGCCCATGCGTCATCACCCCTGCTCCTGCGCGACGACGAAGTCGTAGGGCGCGAGCGGTCCGAGCAGCCGGAGGTTCACCCGTCCCTCCCAGCGCTCACCGAGCTGGCTCAGCGCCTTCTCGAGCGCCCGCTGCTCGCCGGTCTTGGCGAGCATGGCCACGTGCACCGCGTCCTGCTCGTGCGACGGCTCCCGTACGACCGCCGTCGAGTAGTGCGCGGCCAGCGCGTCCAGCGCCGTGCGCGTGTCCATATCGCGCTTGGCCTCGATCGTGGCCGCGATGAGCTCCCCGAGCCTGATCCGCTCGTTCCTGGTCAGATCCTCCGAACGGCCCCGGATGGCCTCGCGCAGGCTTGCGGCCTCCGGGTTCTCCGCGAGGATCTCCCCCAACACCGCCGACTCCACGTAACGGCCCTTGACGATGTACTCTGCCTGCCCCTCGAGGTCCCGCAGCGCGCCGAGGAACTGGTCGTGGAACGGCTTGAGCAGCTCCTCCATGACCGCCTCCGGGTTCGCCAGCACCGCGCCGAAACGGAACGGGAGCACGGGCGCCTTGGCGGCGACGGAGTCGAGCAGCCGCTCAAAGGCCAGGAGGTCGTCCGGGCGGCCCAGGGGCTGGTCCACGTTCACATCGCTCACGAGGGCGGCGATCTCGCCGTGCCGTACGAGGTGGACCTCGCCGGCCGGGTCGCCGAGCCCGCGATCGTCTGGCGCGAGCTCCAGGTCCGCGGGCACGATCCCGTACAGGTATGAGGCGATGTTCTGCTTCCGGCGCGCGGCCTGCTTGGGTACGGAGGCCCCGGAAACATTGGTGGATCGTGCCATCTCCCTCACTCTTCCTCTTCGCGCCGGCGAGGAGCCTTCTTCCTCATGCCGTGGCTCTCGACGATGTCGGTCAGCTTCTCGTCCGCAGCCTCGAGCACCCCTTGGACTACCTTCTTGGTGCGTTCCCCGCTGGGAATGCCCTTCGTGGTCTCCAAGACCTCGGGCAGGCCCTTCTCGCTCTCGGCCATGTCGAGGCGGTTGGCGGCCTCCGCGAAGCGCAGGTACGTGTCGACGCTCGCCACGACGACGCGCGCGTCGACCGTGAGGACCTCGATGCCGACGAGCGAGACCCTGACGTAGGCGTCGATCACGAGACCCCGGTCGAGGATCGTGTCTATGACGTCGGCCAAGCCCGTCGGTGTGGGACGTCCGGCCATCTGGCCGGTCGCCGCCGGTTGCACAGAAGTCATCATTCCTCCCCTTGCCTCCGGCACCCTGCCCAAGAAAGCGACACTGAACCACATAGAGCGTAAAAACGGGCAGTGCTTGGCGTAGTCGCCTGCTTGCGTTACGGAATCTTGAGGCGAAGGGGGATGTTTCGTATCAGGTGCTGGCGCGGACGGCGAGGAGGGGCGCCAGCAGGGTGGAGTCCGGCACCGCGCGGCCCTCCAGCTTCGCCATGACCAGGCGCACCGCCTCGCGGCCCACTTGCTCCGCGGGGATCAGCACCGAGGTGAGGGGCGGGCCGGCGCGCTCGGCCACGTCGTCGGGGCAGATCGCGACCACGGCCACGTCGTGCGGCACCCGCCGGTCGAGCTGACGCAGCGCCGCCAGCACGTGGCCGACCGCCGCCTCGTTGTGCACGACCAGCCCGGACAGGCCGGGGTGGTCGAGCAGCAGGTCGCGCACCGTCTCGTAGATCTCGTCGAACGTCTCCTCGCACGGCAGCGCGACGCCCTTGAGCCCGTGGGCCGCCACCGCCTCCACGAACCCCTCGCGCGTCCGCCGGGCGAACCCCGTCCCCCGCTCGTACACCACCGAAGGGGCGCCGAGCAGCGCGATCTCCTCGTGACCGCGCTCGGCCAGGTGCTCCACGCAGCGCGCGCCCGCGGCGGCGAAGTCGAGGTCCACGCACGTCAGCCCGGCAGGCTCGGCGGGGAAGCCGATGAGCACGCTCGGCTCGGGCAGTTCGCGCAGCAGCGGGACCCTGCGGTCGTCCAGCTCGACGTCCATGAGCACCAGCGCGTCCACCAGCGCGCTCGCCGCCACCCGCCGGATGCCGGCCGTGCCCTCGTCGGCGGTCAGCAGCAGCACGTCATGGTCGAACCGGCGCGCGGCCGTGACCACGGCGCTGGCGAACCGCATCAGGACGGGCACGTGCATGCCCGCCCGCAGCGGCAGCACGAGCGCGATCACGTTGGAGCGCTTGCTGGCCAGGGCGCGGGCGCCGGCGTTGGGGTGGTAGCCGAGCACGCTGATGCTGTCGAGCACCCGCCGCCTGGTGTCGGCCGAGATCGTCCGTTTGCCGCTGAGCACGTAGGAGACCGTGCTGACGGCCACGCCCGCGTGCTTGGCGACCTGGGCGATCGTGACCGTGCGCCCGCTCAAGCCCCGGCTCCGAAATCGAGCTGGGCCAGCGTCACCCCGTCGTTCTCGAACACCACATACAGATCGTGCACCCCGTCCACGACCGGAAGCGAGGCCGTGACCGCGTGATAGGCGTAGCGGTCGGTCCTCGGCACCGGGAACGTGGCCAGGGCCTCGCCGTAGAGGGGGTCGCCGCGGCGGATGGTGATCACGCCGCCTTCCGTGCTGCCCGCCGTCGCCACGCAGGTCGTCGCGGCGCCGAGGTCCACCTGCCGGAACAGGAGCCACGCGCCCTCCGCGTCGGACCTGACGGCGTCGCCGTCCACCTTGGTCTCGTCCACGAACGTGATCGCGTCGTACTCGTCGTGCGCCGCCGCGCGCAGCAGCCCCGACTGGGGCGGGACGGTCTCGCCGTCGACCTCGAAGCGGGCGCTCAGGCGCAGGTCGGTGGCGCTGCGGCCGACCATGAGCTGGTGCGACGAGCTCTCCACGACGAACCTGCCCCTGGTCACGTCCCAGAAGGCCAGCTCGGAGACGGGCAACGTCAGGGTGACGGCGCGGCTCTCGCCGGGCGCGAGGCGTACCTTCTCGAACCCGCGCAGGCGCCGCAGCGGCTGCTTGACGCGGGAGCGCTGCTGGTGGGTGTAGAACTGGACGACCTCGACGCCCGGCCTCACGCCGATGTTCGTCACGGTGGCCTCGGCTCTGACCACGTCGCCTTCCAAGTGCACGCGCAGGTCCGCGTACTCGAAGGTGGTGTAGCTGAGGCCGTGGCCGAACGGGTGGAGCGGGACGCCGCGGAAGTACAGGTACGTGGCGTCCGAGGCGATGATGTCGTAGTCGAGCAGGTCAGGCAGCTCCTGCTCCGAGCGGTACCACGTCTGCGTGAGGCGGCCCTCCGGGTCGGCGTCGCCGAAGAGCACCTCGGCCAGCGCGTGGCCGTACTCCTGGCCGCCGTGCGCCGACCACAGCACGGCCGGGAGCTCGTCGTCGGTCCAGGTGAGCGGGTAGCCGCTGGAGATCACCATGACGGTACGGGGGTTCGCCTTGCGGGCGGCCCGCACCACGGCGTCCTGGGCGGGGGCCAGGGCCAGCGTCATGCGGTCCTCGGTCTCGCGGCCGTTGACCAGCGGGTGGTCCCCGACCACCACGACCGCGACGTCGGCCGCGGCGGCCAGGCCGGCGGCCTGCTCGGTGCCGCTGCTGACCACGTCCATGGCCAGCCAGACCGCCTGGTCGGCGTCGTCCACCAGGCGCAGCACGCCGTCGTCGCCCGCGCCGACGTAGCAGCCGGTCGAGATGTGGCGCAGGGCGAGCGTGCCGCGCGGCCGCTCCTCCATCCGGAACGTCTGGCGCACCTCCCACCCGTTCGGCCCCGGCTGGTCGTTCACCAGCGTGACGCCGTCCACCGACACGAACCGGCCGGTCGCCACGGCCCGCAGCGCGTAGGCGCCGCCGCCCCAGTCGAACAGGTCGAACGTGCCCGGCTCGGCCCCGTTGACGCTCAGCGGCCCGCCCGCCGGATCGGCGGCCACCGGCCCTGCCTCGGACGACAGCGTCACCCGGTCCACGGCCTCGCAGAACACGACCTCGCACCGCTCGACCAGCCCCTGGCGGGCGGTGACCGCGTACGGGAGGGTGCCGCTGTACCAGTCCTCCATGAGCGCGTCGCCGAGCTGCCCGATCACCGCGATCTTCGTCACGCCTTCGAGCGGCAGCACACCGTCGTTCTTCAGCAGCACGAACGAGCGCCGCGCCGCCTCCCTGGCCAGCGCCTGGTGCTCGGGGCAGTTGACCACGTTGCCGTTGATGTCGTCGTACGGCGTCGCCGGGTCGAACTCACCCAGCCGGAACCTGATCGACAGCGCGTGGCGGACGGCCCGGTCCACGTCCTCCTCGCTCAGCAGGCCCTTGGCCAGCGCCTCGCGCAGGTGGCCGAGCGTGGCCTCGGAGCGGTCGTCGTCCTGGGTGAAGCTGTCGAGCCCCGCCTTGATCGCGTGTGCGTACGCCTCGGGCAGCGTGTCGTGGTAGCCCTGGAGCGCGGTGAGGTTGCCCGGCGCGTACGCGTCGCTGACCACCAGCAGGTCGTCGGGCGCCCACGCGCGCAGCGCCTGCCCGATCAGCGGGCTGAGGTGGGCCGGGCGGCCGTTGACCAGGTTGTACGACGGCATGACCGCCACGGCCACACCCTGTTCGATGGCGGGCCTGAAGGCGGGCAGCTCGTACTCGTGCAGCACTCTCGGCGGCAGGTTGCTGGAGGTCGTGCAGCGGTCGGTCTCGTTGTTGTAGGCGAGGAAATGCTTGAGCGTAGGGGCCGTCTTGAGAACTCCGGGAGCGCTCCCACGAAGTCCGCGTGCATAAGCCGTGGCCATGACGCCGGTCAGCCACGGATCTTCGGAGTAGCCCTCCTCATTGCGCCCCCAGCGGGGATCGCGCAGCGGGTTCACCACGGGAGCCCACACGTTGCGGCCGGCGCCCGCCGGGTCCTTGTGGTGGAAGGCCAGCACCTCATCACTGGTCGCCTCGCCCACCCTGCGCACGAGGTCGGGGTCCCAGGTCGAGGCCAGCCCGACGGCCTGCGGGAAGACGGTGGCGGGGCCGAGCCAGGCCAGCCCGTGCAGCGCCTCGGTGCCCGTGCGGAACGCGCCGAGGCCAAGCCGCTCGACCGGCGCCTGGTACTGGTGCAGCAGCCCCACCTTCTCCTCGAGGGTGAGCCGGCGCGCCAGGTCGTCGATCCGGTCGGGAATCGGAACCGCAGGGTCGAGGAAGGGTTCTTGCATGGTCATCCCTCTGAGAGTGTCGAAGCGCTTCGACGACCGGCCTGGGGAAGTTACGCGGACATTTCGATAGATTGACTGAAGAGTGCCCTCCCCCGTGACCGAGGTCAAGGGACTCGGGGCAATCTTCCTGAATCTATGGAGTCCAGCACCCTCGCGGCCCCGCCGAGCGCCGCCGCGTCATGACCCAGTGTCGACGCCACGACCTGGCAGCCGCCGGCTTCCTCGGCGATCACGCGGTCGGCCAGCTCGTCCTGCACGGCGGGCAGCAACCACGGCGCCAGCGGGACGTAGTAGCCGCCGAGGATCACCACCTCCGGGTTGAGCAGGTTGGCCAGGATGGACACTCCCTGGCCGAGGCTGCGGCCCACCGACTCCAGCGTGGCCAGGGTGTCCGCGTCGCCGGCGCGGGCCAGGCGTACGGACTCCTCGATCTCGACCTGGATCTCGGCCGGGGACGGGTCCTTGCCCAGCACGGCGCCGATCCCGGCCATGGCCTCCAGGCAGCCGCGGCGCCCGCAGTGGCACGCCGGTCCGTCGGGGTCGAGCTGGACGTGGCCGATCTCGCCGCTGAACCCGAGGCGGCCGCGGCGCAGCCGCCCGTCGAGGATGACGCCCGCGCCCACGCCGATCTCCCCGGTGAGGTAGATCAGGTCGGAGGCCCCGGAGTGCGCGCCGAAGCGCTGCTCGGCCAGGGCGGCGAGGTTGGCGTCGTTGTCGACCTGGATGGGGAAGCCGGGATCGCGCAGGGCCTTGGCCAGGTCTCCGCCGAGGTCGGCGTCGCGCCAGCCGAGGTTGGGCGCGATGCGTACGGTGCCCTGCACGTCGACCAGCCCCGGCACGGCCACGGCCAGACCCAGGACCTGGCGCTCCTCCTTGGCCATGCGGCCGACCACGCGCCTGACGATCGCGCCGACAACCGCCATTCCCTGGTTGACGGAGTCGCCGCCCGTGAACGAGCGCCGCCACGTCAGCAGCCGCTCCCCCGCCAGGTCGGTGGCCACGGCGGACACGTAGTCGACATTGATCTCGACGCCGATCGCGGCGTACGGCGAGCCGTCCAGCACCAGCATCGTGGCGGGCCGGCCGACCCGGTTCTCCGTCAGCCCCGTCTCACGCACGAGCCGCCGGTCGATGAGGTCCGCCACCAGGCTGGACACCGTCGCCTTGTTGAGCCCGGTGGAGGCCGCGATGTCGGCCCGCGAGCAGGGCGCGTGCTCCCGGACGAACCGCAGCACGACCGCGAGGTTGGTGGCCCGTACGTCGGCGAAGTCGGCCGGCTGCGGGCCGGTCGTAGAAGTGATCAATATCAGCCCCGTTCCCGCCAAGAGATGACCCCAGCATGCCGCATCGTGGGCTCCCTTCACCAACCTGTGACCGTTCGCCAGACCTGCGACCGTCGCGATCCCTTGTGGCTGCGGTCACAGTCTACTAATTTGTTTGGTCGGAATACCAACTAATTTTTGGTGAGCCTGTTCTTAACCCTGAAAGAAGGGAGCGAGCCATGGCAACCAACCCGACTCGCCGCGGGTTCCTCGGTCTGGTCGGTGCGAGCGTTCTCGTGGCCGGCTGCGCCGAGAAGAAGGAGCTGTCCAAGGGTACGGCTGTCGCCGCCGACAAGCTCAAGGGCCTGGTGCCCACCCGGGTCCCGTTCGCGATCTCCGGGCTCAAGCCAGATCTCCCGGGCAGTGAGTTCGTCGCCCCCGGCTTCCTGACCCGCCCCGCGAACATGGTGCAGGCCGTCACCACCAAGCCGCTGACCAGCGGCAAGGAGGTGACCGCGATGACGCCGCTGTGGGGCACGGTGCCGCCCGGACCGGGCAGCAACTCCTACTACGACTACATGACCGAGCGACTCGGCGGCTCCGTGCGCTTCAACATCTCGGACGGCAACACGTACGGGCAGAAGCTCAGCACCCTCCTGGCCAGCGGCGACGTGCCCGAGATGATCTGCGTGCCCCAATGGGAGCTCATCAAGATCGCCCACTTCACCGAGGCGGCCAACAAGCTCTTCGCCGACCTGGGCCCCTACCTGGCCGGCGACAAGGCCAAGGAGTTCCCCCTGCTGGCCAACTACGACACGGCGGCCTGGCAGTACAGCGTCTTCGGCGGCATGCTGCAGGGCATCCCGTGGCAGAACGACCCGTTCCCGTTCGCCACGTTCGTCCGCGGCGACATCCTCAAGGACCTGGGCCTGGAGCACCCCAAGAGCGTCGACGACCTGCTGACGCTCGGCAAGGCGATCACGGACCCGAAGAAGAAGCGCTGGGCGTTCGGCGGCATCGACCAGGAGGTCCAGCGCGCCTACGGCGCCCCGCGCGAGTGGCGGAAGAAGAGCGACGGCACGCTCGAGTACAAGTACGAGACCGCCGAGTGGGCCGCGCACGTCGAGTTCATGGCGAAGCTCTTCTCCAACGGGTACGTCCACCCGGACGTCGTGGCCAACAAGGACGCCGACAACAAGGCCATCTTCGGCAGCGGCCAGATGATCATCTACAAGGACGGCCTCGGCGCCTGGCACGAGAACCTCAACCGCTTCCTGCCGGACAACCCCAAGTTCATGATGGAGGTCGTCAACCCCTACCCGGCGCACGCCGGAGAGACGCCCATCGTGTGGCGCAACGAGCCCGCCAGCATGTTCGCCTTCATCAAGAAGGGTCTCGGAGACGCGCGCACACGCGAGTTGCTCGCCCTCGCCAACTGGACCTCGGCGCCGTTCGGGACGCAGGAGTACGACCTCATCACCAACGGCGTCGAAGGCAAGCACTACACGGTCGACAACGGCGCCATCAAGCAGACGGCGCTCGGGCGCAAGGAGGTCGCGCCCACGTACATGTTCCTGTCGGGCCGCCCGAACGCCAACGCGACGAGCGAGTACAAGGAGCTCGTGCAGTCGCTCCACGACTGGCAGACGGGTGCCGCGAAGCTCCTGTCCAACGACCCCTTCGTCGGGCTCCGGGTGGAGACGCCGTCGAAGATGGCCGGGCTCGTCACGCCCATCGAGGACAAGATGCAGGAGATCTTCCGGGGCAAGCGGCCGGTCTCCGAGTGGCCGAAGGTCGTCAAGGAGTGGCAGGACCAGGGCGGGAACGAGGCGCGGGAGTTCTACATGAAGGTCGCGCGGGAGAACGGCAGGCTTTGAGATCCATGAGTAGCCGCGCTAGGAAGGGCCTCTCATGGGCGTGATCACGGCCGGACGAAGGGCTCCGCAGCCCAGCAAGGCCGCCCCGCAGGAGCTCACCTGGCGAGCCAAGCTCCGCCGGGACTGGCCGCTGCTGGCGATGAACCTGCCGATGCTCCTGCTCGTCCTCGCCTTCTGGTGGCTCCCGGCCCTGGGCAACGTCATCGCGTTCCAGGACTACAACCCGTACACCGGCGGCATCGCCGGCAGCCCGATCATCGGCTTCACCAACTTCGCGCTGCTCTTCCAGGACCCGCAGTTCCTGCGCGCCGTCGGCAACACCCTGTCCATCACCGCCTTCCAGCTCGTCTTCTACTTCCCCGTGCCGATCATGCTGGCGCTGCTGCTCAACAGCATCGTCTCGGCCAGGCTGAGGGCGTTCGTGCAGGGCGTGGTCTACATGCCCTTCTTCTTCTCCTGGGTGCTGGTCATCGCGATCTTCCAGCAGATGTTCGGCGGCGCGGGGCTGCTGTCGCAGATCCTTCGCGAGCAGGGCCACCAGGGCGTCAACTGGATGACGAACTCGGACACGTTCATCCTGCTGATCACGTCCCAGACCATCTGGAAGGACGCGGGCTGGGGCGCGATCATCTTCCTGGCCGCGCTCAGCACCATCGACCCCAACCTGTACGAGGCCGCCGCCGTGGACGGGGCGCGCCGGTGGCGGCGCATGTGGCACATCACGCTGCCCGGGCTGCGTCCGGTGATCGTGCTGCTGCTGATCCTGCGTCTCGGCGACGCGCTCAACGTCGGGTTCGAGCAGTTCATGCTCCAGCGCAGCGCCGTCGGCAGCCAGGCGTCCGAGGTGTTCGACACGTTCGTGTACTGGTCGGGCATGCGTACCGGGGACCTCGGGTACGGGGCGGCGGCCGGGCTGTTCAAGGGCCTGGTCGGGCTGCTGCTCATCGTGGCGGCCAACCGGGTCGCGCAGGCGTTCGGCGAGCGAGGGGTGTATTCACGATCATGACCGTCCTGACATCACGCCCGCGCGGAGGCGGCCGCCTGGCCCCATGGGAAGAACGCCCGTCGCCGGTCGGCCGGCTGGGCAAGGGCACCCTGGTGACGCTGATCGTCCTGGTCGTCCTCGGCCCCCTCTACACGATCGTCCTGACCAGCCTCAGCTCGGCCGCCACGGTCAACCGCGTGGGCGGGCTGGTGCTGGTGCCGGACGGGATCACGTTGGAGGCGTACCGGCAGATCTTCTCCGACACCGTGGTCAGCAGGGCCGTCCTGGTCAGCACCGGGGTGACGATCGTGGGGACGCTGATCAGCGCGGGGGTGAGCATCCTGGGGGCGTACTCGCTCTCGCGCCCGGGTTCGTTCCTGCACCGCCCGCTGCTGTTCAGCGTCCTGCTGATGTTCGTCTTCTTCCCGGGCATCATCCCCGTCTACCTGATGGTCAGCGGCCTGGGCCTGAAGGACACGTACTGGTCGCTGATCCTGCCGAGCGCCGTCTCCGCGTTCAACGTGGTGGTGCTGCGCTCGTTCTTCATGAGCATCCCAGGTGAGATCCTGGACAGCGCCCGCATCGACGGGGCCGGCGAGTTCCGCATCCTGTGGCGCATCGTCCTGCCCATGTCGAAAGCGGTGACGGCGGTGGTGGCGATGTTCTACGCGGTCGGCTACTGGAACGCGTGGTTCAACGCGATGCTCTACATCGACGACACCCGCAAGTGGCCGCTGGCGCTGATCCTGCGCCAGTACGTGGTGGACTCCAAGCCGCTGCCGAGCGCCACGGCGGGCGTGATGGGCGACGCGCCTCCGACCTTGGCGATCAAGATGGCCATCGTGGTGATCGCCGTGATTCCCGCCCTGATCATCTACCCCTTCGTCCAGCGCCACTTCACCAAGGGCGTGATCGTGGGCGCCATCAAGGGCTGAGAGCCTGCATCGCCCGCTGCGCTGCGGCAAGGAGGTTCGCGGCCCTGAGGTCCGGCACTCCTTCCAGGACGCGGTTCATGACATAGCCGAACGCGAGACCGGTGGCCGGGTCGGCGAAGCCGAGCGATCCGCCGCGACCGGGGAAGCCGAACGCGGTCGGCGAGTACCAGAACGCGTCCGGTGCCGGCAGGCCGAAACCGGTGCCGATGCGGACGGGCACGCGCAGGATGCGGTCGACGCCGCCGACCTGTTCCGCGGTCGCGGCGGCCAGGGTCTCGGCGGTGAGGATGCGGTGCCCGTCGACCTCGCCGATGAGCGCGGCGTAGAAGCGGGCCAGGGCGCGGGCCGTACAGATGCCGTTGGTGGCGGGCATCTCCGCGGCCTGCTCCTCCGGCCTGTTGTGGTCCAGCGGGGGCGTCACGACGGCGATCGAGCGCCTGGTCAACGACGCCGGATCGGCGAAGGCCGCCATGACCTCGCGCATGGGTTCGGGAAGGGCGTTCAGGTCGATTCCGGCCATGGCCTCCCAGTCGGGCGGGGGTGCGATGATCCGGCTGACCCGGGGCTGCTCGGTTTCCGGCAGCCCGATCCACAGGTCCAGCCCGAGCGGTGCGGCGATCTCCTCCGCGAGGAACGTGCCGATGCTGCGGCCGGACACCCGGCGCACGACCTCTCCGACGAGCCAGCCGTAGGTGAGCCCGTGGTAGCCGTGCTCCGTGCCCGGCTCCCAGTACGGGCGCTGAGCCGCCAGCGCGGTCACCATGGGCTCCCAGGCGATCGCCTCCTCGGGGGTGACGGGGTGGTCGATCGCCGGCAGTCCGGCCTGGTGGGTGAGCAGCCAGCGGACCGGGATGCGACCCTTTCCGTTGGCGGCGAACTCCGGCCAGCATTCGGCCACGGGCGCGTCGAGGTCCAGCTCGCCCCGCTGGGCCAGCAGGAGGGCGCAGGTGGCCGTGACGGCCTTGGTGGTGGAGTAGACGACCTGCAGGGTGTCGCGCCCCCACGGGCGGCCGTTCTCCGGGTCGGCGATCCCGCCCCACAGATCGACGACCTTCCGTCCGTGCAGGTAGACGCTGACCGCGGCCCCTGTTTCCTGGCCGCCGGCCAGGTTGGCCGCGAACGCCTCACGTACTGCTTCGAATCCCGGTGCGGTGTCCCCGCCGATTTCGGGCATGCGTCATCGCCTTCTGTGCTGATGAGGTTTGGGGGGAAGGGCTAGCTGCGCCATTTCCCGACGAGCCAGGCGCAGATCTCCGGCTCGGTCATCTCGGGAAACTCTTCGGCGAACGTGGCGAGCGCGCGTATCGCCTCGTCCCGGGTCAGGCCGCGCAACCCCGCTTCCTTCAGGTACTCCTGGCGCGCGAGGGAAGGACGGCCCCCGCCCGCGCCACGGCCAGGCAGCCCCTCGCGCCATCGCGCGATCTCCGCCAGCCGGTCGGCCCGCCAGCCGGGAGCTCCGTCGACCTCGACGTCCGGCACGGGGAACGGGTGATCGGATTCGTCCGAATAGCGGCTACGCCACTTGTGCACCGCATGCCGGCTCACGCCCAGGGCCTCGGCGATCCCGAGGACACCGAGGTAGCGCTCGGTCATGGGTGCACCTGCTTGTCTGTACGGCCTCCTTCGCGGATTCCAAGTACTACCACGCCAGACGTGGAGATCTTTCGTCGGCGAAGATCCCAAACATCGTCTCTGCCGAAGACAACGTTAGCGGCAGATGGAAACATCGTCTACAGAAGAGACGAACTTTCGAACAACGGGCCGCCCACGACAGCATCCGCACACAATCGGAGCTATGTCTGGTTTCGGCGTAACGTGGATAGATGAGGGGTATGTCCCATGTGCCCACTACAGAAGGGGGCCTGAACATGAGCTTCCCGCGTTATATGTCCGCCGCGCGAATCTGCCTGCCTCTGCCTGCCGCGCCTCCGCCGGATCCTTTGGGACCGACCGGGAGTGACAGTGGCAGCAACAGCCGTTCCCGCCGCCGCCGCAGTCGTCGTCGCTGAACCACGCTTGATGCAAGGGTCGGCCGCGCCGCCCGCTACCCAGCGGGCGGCCGGTGTGGGCGTGCCCGGCGCAGTATGCCGATGATGTGATCAGCCAGCCGTAGCCCGTCCGAGCCGAACGGGATCCCGCCCGGAGGAGGCGGGTGGTCGCGCTGAACGCGGGCCTGGTCTACACACCGTGACCGTCGCCTTCTTCGTCTTCAGCCTGCTCGCGGGCCGGCTGGCCCCCCGTCCACGGCCGCCGGGTGCTGGAGGTCGGGGCGATCATCCTCGCGCTCGGCGCCGCGGTCATCGGAGCGGTGCTCTTCGACGCCTTCACCACCGCCTCCCACGACTGGGCACACGCTGCCGCCCATGCCCTGGCGAGTGACGTCGCTGTCCATCCTCACCACCGCCGCCATCGCGGTGGTCCTGGCGTTCCTACCGCCCAAGACTCGGACAGCCGCAAGCCCAGCTCCCAGGATCCCCAACCTACGACAGGAGCGAAATGACATTGTCAAGCACTCGCACACAAAGGGAGTTATGCCCGTTTTCGACGTAATGCCGATAAGTGAGGGGTATATCCAAATGGACGGGTCGGGGATACGCCCAACCGAAGGGGGCAAGACCATGACCTTCCCGCGCAATATGTCCGCCGCAAGAATCTGCCTGCCTCTGCCCGCCGCGCCACCGCCGAATCGGTTGAGGCCGCGCAAGAGGTCCAGGGGGAGCAGCAGCCGTTCCTGCCGCCGCCGTCGTTGAACCGCATTTGACGCACCCATCAGCCTGGCCGTCCGCTCCCAGGAGTGGCGGCCAGTGGAGGATTCACGTCATTCAAGACGCTTGCGGTCGAGTTCGCCGAGGATTCCGACCAGGCCCAGCTCGAAGCGGTGGGTGAGGCCGGGGCGGGCGGTCAGCTCGTCCGCGACGCCCGGCAGCGCCGAGTGGTCGTCGGCGAACCTCGTCAGCGACGCGTTCTGGCGCAGCCGGGGCATGGTTCCGGCGCTCTTCAAGCTCACCCGGTTGATCGACTCCAGTGTCGCGTGGGCAGCCAGAGGTGAGCTCACTCAACCGCGGGGCCCTGAGACGGCTGATATTCAAGCGTTTGGGGGCCGTCGAAGGTCGCCGGGCCGGTGAGGTGGTAGTCGTGCGCTGATTCGCTGGCGGTGTTGCCGACATCGACGATGTCGGCGGTCGACCAGACGCCCCTGACCTCGTGCTGGACGATGTAGCGGAACTCGTTGAAGTCAAAGGTGGACTTCTTGAACGTGTTGACGACAGTGAGCGAGCGCCGGCCTGCGGTCAGCTGCGCCGGAATGTCGAATTGCTGATCCCGCCACCTGTAGTGGGGCCCTGAGGGGGCAGCGGATCCCACTGTCCAGCCGATTCCCCATTCACCGTGATGGTGGCACATTGCAGGCCGATGTAGGCATCCAGGCGACTGTGCGGCATCCCCAGCACACCGGCCACGATCAGGGCCGCCGCGGCTTCCAGGGCGGCCGGCACCACGATGCGGCGCCGCCCCCGGCGAGGCACCAGATCCTGCCCGGCCTCGTCCGTGCTGGCCATCTGCGCGGTGCTCGCGCTGCGGTCGGCGGATCGGCCCTCTCCGCCCTCCCCCGATGCGCCAGCATCCGGACCGGGCACGCCCGTTCCCATGCCCGCTCCCACGCCGGGAGCTGGTGCTCGGGAACCTGGCAGGCGCGGAGGAACGCCATCATCAGCGCCTTTTTAGGGAAACGCCGGCCGGCCAGCATGTCCGCACAGGTGGCGCGCGGCAGCCGGTCCCCACCAGCCCGATCCGCCCGCGCCTGCAGCTGCCGCAGGGACACATCAGCCCGCGCGAACCGCTCGGCCAGCAGCCTCACCAGATCCTCGTGGCAGGCTGTCAACGGCCACTGACTCCAGTCCAGGCTCAGACACGTCTACGCCGGCCCATGGATCCTCGCCACTCTTGGCCCCCGCTGCAGGATCCTCACCCACGCAGCCTCAGCCTCCCGCTTCACCTAGCCAAGAGCGTATGAACGGTGACCCTCCATGTCCGGAGGATGGCGCAGCACGGCGGCGTACCGTCCGGAACTGGCCGGTGTGTGGACCGATTCTGTCCGAGTGCGTCCGGGCCTCTGTTGGACACCTGACCCCGGTGGCTTTGCTGAGCCTTGCACCCAGCCCGGGCAGCGATCCCGGGGGGAAAGGCCGCCACCCGAGTCTGCTCTGCATACCCAGCGGACAGGGCGGCCGATGAACCAGAACAGGAGTCCAACCCATGTCACTCACCATCAAGAAGCTGTCCCGGTTCACCCTGCCGGTCACCATCGCGGCCATCAGCGCCACCCTGCTCACCCCAGACCCGGCCGCCGCCGCCTCGACGGGCACCGTCAACGAGCGCAGCTACGTGACGGCCGCCTGCGGCCTCTACCGGGACGGTGACGCGGCCATGTACAAGAACTGCTCCGGCGCCGGGGAGAACATCTTCGTGACCTACCTGCTGGGTGGAAACACCTATTTCTGTGTGGGAGCGGGAGAAGCACGGTACGTCGGCAGATGGAGCAACGTGTTCAGGGCGTACAACCGGGGCGGCTGCTGACACCTCATGACACGGGGCCGCGGGCAAGCCGGCCCGTGGCCCCGTGCATCGGATCCACTCGAGACACGGCGAGAAGAGGCCGGCGCTCCGACCGCGGCATCTCGGTGGTCCGCAACCCCGGCGCTGCGGCTGGGTCAGCAGACGCCGGGCAACTTACACACCTTGGCGGCCATCTTCCTGGCGGCCTTGGTGAGCCCGCCGGGTTCGTAGCCTCCCTCGGAGGTCGTGTAGATCATCAGCGCGCTGCCTCGGCGCGCGACGACACCGCTGATCGTCTGGTTCACGTAGCCGTCCTGCCAGGTCTGATAGCCCATGCCCGCGGCCTCGTCCCCCACCTTGGCCTTGGTCGTCCGCCACCGGATCTTGAGTTCGGGCGCCGACGGGTCGCCCTTGCGCGAGCACCGCTTGACCTCGGCACGCAGGCGGGTGAGCGCGGCATGAGCGGCACGGGGGCTCTTGTAAATGACGAGCTGTTCGGAGGAGTCGCTGGGGGCGCTGGTCCAGAGCGAGATCGTGCGGGCCGCCAGCCGGCCGCGGTCGACGGCGCGCCGGTGCACACACGGGTTCAGCTCCAGCGGCGCGGTGAGTTTGTCGCTGATCTTATAGCCCTGTTCCTCTGCCTGGTTGGGGGCCAGTGGCCTGCGCGCGTCGCGTTCGGTGAGCAGGAAGTTCTTCGGAATCTCGGTCACGGTCGCCGGGGAAAAAGCCAGCAGCAAGGAGAGTGTCACACTGATCATGAAGCGTTGGACGCCGGCGGGACCGGCTTTGTTCGCAGCTTCCCATGCGGCGGATGAGCCAGTCGCGCGTCATGGAGCGCCACCGCGGCGGCCGCTTCGGCATGACCGCCATCCTTTTCGCGCAACGCAAGGAGCCAAGAACAACGAGGATGGCCAAGAGAAAGACGATGATAACTGCTGACCATGCAAGAATCTTTGCTGGCAATGGATGTTCAGCCAGCCATTTACGAGACCTTGCCTTTCCGGCTGGAAACAACCGCAGTTGGTCAGGTCATCCGCAACACCACAGTCCCCTCTGGCGTGGCACAAGATAATCGCCTGCGATTTTCATCTCGCGCCGGCTCCAAGGATCTACCCGCCGTCCTCGACACGATGGCACTACTTGGCGCACTGCTCACACCTTGCCCGAACGGCGCGATACCCGTCTCCGGCAACATCGACGCGTTGATGGCCAAGGCCCGGCACATGCTCGACAAGCCACCAGGCGAACTGGCCGACCGCGACCTGTACAAGGCGGGGATCGACGGGTTCGATCTGTCTGCCCTGCGTGGCGACACGCTGCCGCGACTTGGCTGGACGCCGCGCTCTTCGCCCCACGTCTCATCCAGGCAGGGCACACACCGGAGAAGACCGACGAGCTACTCTCCACCCTGCCGCACTGGCGCGACGCACCCAGCAAAGCCGTTACCGGACTCGCAGCGGCCTGGACCCTGTTCCGCCTCTACAAGGCCCAATACGGACCTGAGGAGGTCCGCGAGGCCCGCGCCAGCGCCGCTCACGCGGGCCGGTCCTGGCTGGCCTATCAACAGGCGAAAGACTGATCAGACGTCCAGCAGTACATCGCAAGACCCACCTGGACCGTGATCTCCGCTCGACCACGGTCCAAGCGTGAACGGGGATCCGACTCGACTGTCTGCCACATCGGCCCGTGGCCGGGAGAGCGCGAGAGGGCTGGGAAGCCCTCTCGCCCGGGGCTCGTGGCGAAGCCGCGAGCCCCGATAGACGCGTCCGAGCGACAGCGAGGTCCGCTCGGGGCGGGCTCCAGCAGGCCCACCCGGTAATCGCGCAACGGGTGGCGCCCTGGCGAGCGGAGCGAGCGGGGTTTTCGGGGATCGAAAGGGGCGGAGCCCCTTGGGAGGCGCTGTCTGGAACCCCTGGGCGCGCAGCGCCCCCTTGTGGAAGACCTTGCTTTTCCCCCGGAAGGGCCGGCCCTGGGAGGCCGGGACAGGGCCTCCCAGGGATGCCTTCTTATGCTGGGGTGCAGGTGAGGGTGGTGGGTGGGGTGTTGGTGCCGGTGTAGCTGGCCGTGAAGCCGAACGAGGTCGTCGCGTTCGGGGCCAGAGTGCCGTTATAGCCCGCGTTCGCGACGCTGACGTTGGCGCCCGTCTGGGTCGGGGTGCCGCTCCACAGCTGGCCGATCTTCTGGTCCCCTGCCCAGGTCCAGGTGACCTTCCAGCCTGAGATCTGCGCCGTGCCCGTGTTCTTGACCGTGACCTCCGCCTGGAAGCCGCCCGACCACTCGTTCACTCCCTTGTACGTCGCCGTGCAACCTGAGCCGGTGGTCGGGGTGACCGTGGGTGTCACGGTGGGCGTGACCGTCGGGGTGACCGTGGGCGTGACGGTGGGGGTGACGGTCACCGGTGGGCCCGTGCGGTCGCCGTACAGGATGCCGCGGCCGTTCGTGCCGAGGTAGACGCGGCCGTACACCCTGGGGTCGCCCGTCAGGGCCTCGCCCATGTTGCCCCACTGGTGCTTGTCGTCGTTGATGCGCACCCAGCTCGCCCCGGCGTCGTCCGAGCGGTACAGGCCCGTGACGCCGTCGATCGTGGCCACCGTGAAGACCGCCATGTACGTCCCGCCGGGCGCAGCCTTGCCGAAGCCGACGTTCACCGAGTTCGTGATCCCGGACACCTTCGTGAAGGACGCGCCGCTGTCCGTCGAGTGCCACAGGCCGCCGTCGCCGGCCAGCCACAGGTCGCCCTCCTTGCCGGGGACCGCCTTGAACTTGCCGCTGGTCGGCAGGCCAGTGGCGGCGGTGGCGGTGAAGGTGGCCCCGCCGTTCGTGCTGACGTACAGGCGGCCGCCGTTGAAGCCGTAGAACTTCGACGCGTTGACCCGGTCCGACTCCACGATCGCGCCGGTGGGCAGGCCGGACGCCTGCTGCCAGGAGTTGCCGTACCCCACCGAGTAGACCGGGGTGACGCCCTTCGGCGCCCAGACGAAGCGGGAGCCGTCGGCGGCTGCCGCCACCGTGCCGCCCTCGTTGATGCCGCCCGGCTCCGTGCCCTGGAACCAGTTCGCGCCGCCGTCGGTGGAGAAGGCCACGTGGCTGTCGTTCGGGCGGTCGGCGTCGGTGAAGTTGCCCGCCCTGACCATGATCGACGGGGACTTCTCCGCGTAGTCCAGGCTGGTGGTCGTGGTGAAGATCGGAGCCGTGAAGATCATGGACGGTACGGCGTCAAGGTTCGTGTGGCGGAAGCCGCCGATGTCGCCCAGGGCGCTGACCAGGGACGCGCCGCTCGGCGGGCTGATCAGGTCGAGGACGGCCGTCTCCTCCAGGCCCTTGGCCATCGGCTTGATGGTGAACTGGCCGCCCGCGTCCCACTGGGCCAGGTTCTCGGTGCCGTAGATCGTGGCGCCGGTGCCGTACATCATCCTGTTCGAGTCGAACGGGTCGATCTCCAGGGACTCCGTCATCCAGCCGAGCTTCGGCGTGACCTCAGGCGGCTGCGGGTTGCTGCCGAACGTCAGCCACGGGTTCTCCGTGATGTCCTGCTTGTAGCGGAAGCTGCGGTTCGGGTACGAGGTCCAGTCCCACACGCGGGTCCAGGTCGCGCCCGAGTCCGTGGACCGGAAGAAGATCACGTCCGGCCACCAGGAGATCTGCGTGGCCACCATGATCGTGCCGGGCTTCTGCCGGTCGATGGTCAGGCCGCTGTAGCCGAAGTAGTCATCGGAGCTCGAGGACGGGACGGGGCTGATCTGGGTCCAGGTGCCGGTCGCCGTGGCGTAGCGCCACACGTCGCCCTTGGCGCCGTCGTACGGGCCGCCCGTGTCGCTCGTCGCGATGTAGAGGTAGCCGTTGACCGTGTCAAGCACGCCCTTGTGGGCGAGGTAGCCGGTCGGCTGGCCCGCCACGCGCGACCAGGTGGCGCCCGCGTCGGTCGTGCGGTAGACGCTGTTCTCCTTGTCGGCGACGCCCACGTAGATGGTCTTGGTGGTGGTGCCCTTGGCGGACGAGCGCGGGTCGTAGGTCACCCAGACCACGCCCGGCTTGTGGCTCAGGTAGCCGTTGGGGTCGTTCGGGTCCTGGGCGTAGTTGCCCGGGTTCGGGAAGCTGGCCACCTTGGCCCAGGTGGCGCCGTAGTCGGTGCTGCGCCACAGCCCGTTGCCGTTGGGGGCGCCGAGGTAGAGGACGGCGTTGTTGTTCGGGTCGACGGAGAGGGCCTCGCCCATGCCGCGACCGGGCATGTTGCCGCCGAGCTTGAACGGCAGCGGCGTGACCTGCCAGTTGTCGCCCTTGTCCGTCGAGCGCAGGATCGCGCCGTTGTTGGGATCCCAGCTGTTGGTGTACATGCCGACGGCGGCGTACACCCGGTTGGTCTGCACGGGGTCGGTGGCGAGGCTGATCACGCCGTTGTAGCCCCACTTGTCCCAGCCGACCCAGTCCAGCAAGGGGGTCCAGGACTTGGTCGACTGGTTCCACCGGTACGCCCCGCCGATGTCGGTGCGGGCGTAGATGAGGTTCTTCTCGGTCGGGTTGAAGATGATGCCGGGTACGAAGCCGCCGCCGTCGATCCTGACGTTCTTGTACGCGTACGGGTCCGAGGCGACGGCCGATACCGGCGACATCCGCACGACCGCCGCCACGAGCAGGACGACCGCGGTCGTCAGCATCACGAATAATCTTCTTCGCATGCGCGGCTCTTCCTTTCCAGGCACGCCGACAGGCGCCCCAAAGGCTTCAGATGACCGCCATGCACGAGCAGAGTGCAGGACCCTGACCGTCACCGCGCCTTCGCGCATGAGCTCTACCAGAAGGCTCACACACGGGCGCGTTGAAGGTCAATAGTTTGGTTATACAACGAATTAACGACGGTTGCCGAGCGCCGCCCACAGCGCGATCGCGATGTAGATGACCTGCTCAGGAATCCGCAACCACAGCGGCGTCACGTCCTGGCCGGCGAGCGCGGCGTAAATGTTGGCGGGGAGCAGCGCCACAAAGAACAGCGCCAGGCAGATCCCGGCGGCCTTTCGGGTCCTCTCGAGCACGAGCCCGACCGCCCCGGCCAGCTCCAGCACGCCGGTCAGGTAGACCATCAGCGCCGGGAACGGCACGAACGGCGGCACCATGGCCACCATGTCGGCATGGTTGGGCATGAAGGTCACGCCCGCCGGCACGAAATGCGCACTGGCCGTCACCACCAGCATGACGGCCAGCCCAAGAGCGGCACTCACCTGCCACGAACGCCCCAGGAGCCGGAACGCCAGCGCGGCGACGAGCAGCACGATCACAATCATTACGAACCTCCTTGGATAGCAATGCTATCGGATAACGCTGCTATCCAAGGAGGGGATTCCGTTACGAGAGGGCGAAGTCCTTGATGCGCAGGTCGCCCTTGAACACGAGACACAGGCGGCCGGTGCCCGCCTTGACCGAGGCGGTCGCCGTACCCCACTGGTAGATCCCGCCGGTCGCCGGCACCTGGACGGTCCCCAGCAGGGCGCCGGTCGGCGAGCCCGAGCGCAGCTCGATGGCGCCGCCGCTCACCGACGACACCCCGGCCGTGAAGCGGGAGCCGAAGGAGGCACCGGTGAAGGAGATCCAGTCCCCCGCCGACCCTTCGACGGCCTCGCCGCCGGCCTTCGTCTCGTCCACGAACGCCACGCCCGAGTAGTCGTCGAAGTCCATGGCCCGCGTGGTCCTGGTCAAGTCGCGTACGGGGATGGTCTCGCCGGACACGCGCATGGTCGTGGACAGGCGGATCCGGTCCGAGGAGGAGCCGACGAGGACGTCGTGGGTGGCGCTCTCGACGGCCCACTTGCCCCGGGTGTAGTCCCAGACCGCCAGGTCCGCCTTCTTCAGGTTGAAGGTCACGGTACGGGTCTCGCCCGGGTTCAGGGTGACCCGCTGGAAGCCGCGCAGCTGCTTGACCGGCTGCTTGAAGCGGGACTGCTGCTGGTGGGTGTAGAGCTGGACCACCTCGTCGCCCTTCACCTTGCCGGTGTTGGTGACCTTCACGCTCACCTTGTCGCCCCGGACGGTCAGCCCCTGGTAGCCGAACGTGGTGTAGCTCAGGCCGTGCCCGAACGCGTAGAGCGGCTTGTCCTTCCCGTACAGGTACGTCATCCCGGTCTTGGCCAGGTCATAGTCGTAGATGTTCGGCAGGTTGTCGGTGGCGGGCCAGGTCTGGGTGAGCCGGCCGGCCGGGTTGACGGCGCCGAAGAGCACGTCGGCGACCGCGTGGCCGGTCTCCGGGCCCGCGTGCGTGGTCCACAGCAGGTTCGGTGCGTCCACGATGACCGGGTAGCTGGTCTCCAGGACGACGACCGTGCGCGGGTTGGCCTTGCGCACAGCCTCGATCAGCCGCCGCTGCCCCTCGCCGAGCTGCAGGTTGGAGCGGTCGTGGACCTCGCGCCCCGCGACGAACGGGTTGCTGCCGACCACCACGACCGCCACCTCGGCCTTGGCGGCCTGCGCGGCGGCCTCGGCGACGCCGTCGGAGACGACCTCCTTGCCGAACTTCGCCGCCTGCTCCTTGGTGCCCAGGCCGAGCGTGCCGTCGGCGGAGACCGTGACGTACGGCTCGGGCAGGCCGTACCAGCCATCGCCGGTCTCGTAGCCCGCGTACCTGATCAGGTAGCTGCCGTCGGCCTGTGCTTGGAGCTCGAATTGCTGCTGCACGTACCAGCCGTGGGGCTGGTCGTCGTCGGTGTCGAGCGAGCGCCAGTCGCCGCCGAGCAGCTTGCCGTTGCCCGCGTTGCGCAGCGTGGACACGCCGCTGGTCCAGTCGGTCAGGTCCCACTCGGAGGCCGCGGTGGGCGCCGTGTCGACCAGGGCCGCGTTGTCGTCGGGCCCGGTGCCGGTGGCGGTGATGTACTTGCCGGAGGCCAGGTGCTTGAGCGCGATCCGCTCCAGCCCAGTGCCGGTGCTCACGTCGGCGACGCGCTCCTTGATCCCGTCGAGCGGCGTCACCTGGTACGGCATGGTGCCTCCGTACCAGTCGTGGTACAGCGTCCCGGCCAGCGGCCCGACGACGGCAGCCGACTTCGGCCCCTTGAACGGCAGGGCGCCGGAGTTGCGCAGCAGCACCGCCGCCTTGCCCGCCGCCTCCCGGTTGAGCTTCTGGTTGGCCGGGCTGTTGATCACGTCCTTGGTGATCTTCTTGTACGGCCCGCCGTCCGGGTCGAAGTGCCCCAGCCGGGTGCGGATGGTCAGGACGTTCCGTACGGCCCTGTCCACGTCGGCCTGCGTGATGAGCCCCTGGTTCAGCGCGGCCGTGAGGTGCTCGGCCAGCGGCCCGGAGTTGTTGTCGTCGATGGTGAAGCTGTCGAGCCCGGCCTTGAGCACCGCGGCGAAGGCCTCGGGCTTGGTGTCGTAGTACTTCTCCAGGTCGGTGAGCGCGTGCGGCCCCCAGGCGTCGCTCACGTTGTAGAGCGTCTTGTCCGTCCACGACCTGACCGTGGTGCCGAGGTCGGGGTTGACGTGGTTGGGCCGCCCGTTGACCAGGTTGTACGACGCCATGACCCCGGTCGCGGCGTTGGCCGAGATGGCCGCCTTGAACGCCGGCTCGTAGTACTCGTGCTTGAGCTTCGGCGTCAGGTTGGAGGAACTGAGGCTGCGGTTGGTCTCGTTGTTGTACGCGAGATAGTGCTTCAGCACGGGCGCGGTCTTCAGATAGAAGGGGTCGTCGCCCTGCAGACCCTTGCCGTAGGCCGTGGAGATGGCCCCGGTCAGGAGCGGGTCCTCCGAGTAGCCCTCCTCGTTGCGGCCGGCCCGCGGGTCACGCAGCAGGTCCACGACGGGCGCCCACACCTGCAGGCCCCACACGGTCGGGTCCACGGCGTTGTAGCCGCGGGCCTCGTCGCCGACGGCGGAGCCCACCTTCTTGATCAGCGCCGGGTCCCACGTGCTGGCCAGCCCCACGGCCTGCGGGAACATGGTGCCGCTTGCGAGCTTCTGGCTCCACTTGTCGTTGAGGTCGTTGGACCAGGCGACGCCGTGCAGCGCCTCGGTGCCGTTCTTGTGGTACGCGATGCCCAGCCGCGGGATGGCCGCCTGCGACTGGTGCAGCAGCCCCAGCTTCTCCTGGAGCGTGAGGCGGCCGAGCAGGTCCTCGACCCGCTGCTCCACCGGCAGGGCCGGGTTCTGGAACGGGTAGTCGGCGGCCTGGGCGGGGGGCGCGGCCAGCAGCGCGGCCGCGAGGGTGAGGGTGGCCAGTAACGGGATTTTTCGCATTGGGGGGTTCTCCATCACTTGATGGCGCCGACCGTGACACCACGGGTCAGCGTGCGCTGGAAGATCAGGAAGAAGGCGATCGCCGGCACGACGCCGAGCAGGGCCGAGGCGCTGGACATCGTGGCGTCCATGTACTTCTCGCCCTGCAGGACGCCGAGCGCCACGGGCACCGTCTGGGTGTCGTTGGAAATCAGGAAGATCAGCGGAAGGAAGAACTCGTTCCAGGTCCAGATGAAGAAGAAGATCAGCAGGACGTTGAGGGTGGGCCGGCTGATCGGCACCACGATCCGCCAGAGCGACCGCAGCCGCCCTGCGCCGTCGATCGCCGCCGCCTCGAGGATCTCCTTCGGGAACTGGCCCAGCACGGCGCTCAGCAGGTACGTGCCGAACGCCGCCTGGATCACCGTCATGACGATGATCACGGAGAGCCGCGTGTCGTACAGCCCGACGGCCTTGGCCAGGTAGTAGAGCGGGTAGGCCAGCGCCTCCTGCGGCAGCGTGTTGGCCACCAGGAACAGCACGAGGATCGACAGCCGGCCCTTCACCCGGCCGATGCCCAGCGCGTACGCGTTGAGCACCGACAGCACGACGGCGAGCACCGCCACGGAAGCGCTGATCAGCAGGCTGTTCCAGAGCTTCGTGCCGAACTCGACCCGGTTCCAGAAGTCGATGATCCCCTGGAGGTAGAGCCCGTCAGGCAGGCTCAGCGGGCCCTGCGAGCTGTACTCGGCGGGCGACTTGACCGCGTTGATCGCCACGATCGCGAACGGGAACACCATCACGACCGCCAGCACGACCAGCGCGAACAGCACCGCCCAGCGCCCCGGCCCCCTCATTGGTCACGCTCCTGGACGCGCAGGAACAGGAACGTCACCACGATGATGATCAGGGCCAGCACCGTGGCGATGGCGGAGCCGTACCCGACGTTGCTCTTCTGGAAGAAGTTCAGGTACGAGAAGTACGACGGGACCATGGTGGCGTTGCCGGGCCCTCCGCGGGTCAGCACGAAGATCGGCCCGAACACCTTCAGCGCGGCGATCGTGCAGGTCAGCAGCACCACGAAGACCTCCGGCCGGATCTGCGGCAGCGTGATGTGCCAGAACTTGCGCCACCACGAGGCCCCGTCGATCTCGGCCGCCTCGTAGTACGCCGGATCCACGCGCTGCAGACCGGCCATGAAGATCACGACCGGGTAGCCGAGCTGGAACCAGACCATGACCGCCATGACCGTGGCCAGCGCCAGGTCGGGATCGCCGAGCCAGTCGAGGTCCAGGCCGAAGATCTGGTTGACCGCGCCGTACGACGGGTGCAGCATCCAGCCCCACACCACGCCGGCCACCGCCACCGGCAGCACCTGCGGCAGGTAGTACATGGCCCGCAAGGCGGAGGCCGTACGCGGCCCGAACCGCTTGCCGATGTAGTCGAACAGGGCGGCCGCCAGCACGAGGCCGATCGCGGTGGGCACGATGGCCATGGCCACGATCAGCCCCACGTTGTGCTGGAACGACTCCCAGAACCGCTCGTCCTTCAGCAGCCTGGTGTAGTTGTCGAACCCGATCCACCTGGGCGTGCCCACCCCCGACCAGCGGGTGAAGCTCGCGCCCACGTTCATGAGGAACGGCACGACGATGACCACCAGGAACAGCAGCAGGCTGGGGATCAGGTAGAGCCAGTATCCCCTCGTGCGCACTTTCATCTAGTTGCCAATGTCGGCGAGGTTGTCCTCGTACGGCTTGGCGATCTCGTCCAGCACCGCGGCGGGCGCCTTGCTGCCGTTGATGAGGTTCTGGACCCCGGCGACCAGCACGTCGTAGTAGCCGGGCGCGGGCCAGTCGGGGTAGAAGGCCAGGCCGTCGGCGCTGGTGAGCTTGTTGAACGTCTCTATGAGCTCCTTGCTCTTCGCGTCGGTGATCGCGGCAGGGTCGGCGGCCACGGGGACGCCGCCGGAGTTGCCCAGGAGGTTCTGGATGTCCTTGCTCATCGTGATGTCGATGAAGTCGTAGGCCAGGTCCTTGTTCTCCGACTTCTCGGGCACGACCCAGATGTTGCCGCTGGAGCCCGGGGCCATCGTGGTGCCGGGGAAGAGGAAGTGGCCCCACTCGAACTTCTTGATCTCCGAGGCGAAGCGGCCGTACCACCAGCTACCGCTGATCATCATGGGGAACTTGCCGTTGATGAACGACACACCCATGTCCTCGGCCTTGACCCCCGACGAGTTCTTGGCGATGTAGCCCTTCTTCACCCAGTCGGCGAACGTGTCTGCGCCGTAGGTGAACTCGGGACCGTGGAAGTTCACCTTGCCCTTGTAGGACTGGAAGGCCTCCAGCCACGGCTTCTGCGCCTTGGTCAGCGCGAGCTGGTAGAAGATCTGCTGGGCCGGGTACTCGGCGCCGGCGGTGGCGATCGGGGTCACCCCGGCCTTGACGAACGTGTCCATCGCGGCCGTGAACTGCTCGAACGTCGTCGGCACCTGGACCTTGTGCTTCTCGAACAGGTCCTTGTTGTAGTAGACCATCACGAACTCGCCGTAGTTCGGCACGCCGTACCACTTGCCGGAGCCCATGACGCCGCGGTCGTCGTACTTGGCGGTGGTCTGCAGGCCGCCGGGCAGCAGCTTGTCCCAGCCGCGCTTGGCAGCCTCCTCGCTCACGTCGGTGAGCAGGCCCTGCTTGGAGAGCAGGCCGGCGGTGGCGTTGCCCTTGTTGTACTCCATGATGTCAGGCGCCTCGTCCGAGTTCAGCACCATGCTGGCCGTCTTCTGGATCTGCTCGAAGCCCTTCGCCTCGAACTTGACGGTCACGTTCGGGTGCGACGCCTGGAACTTCTTGATCGCCTCGGCCCACGCCTTGCCCATGGCGCTGTCGGCCGACTCGTAGTGCCAGAGCTTGAGTGTGCGCGGCTGACTGCTGTTCTGGCCGGCCGGGGTCTCCGAGCCGCCGGAACCGCACGCCGACAGGACCAGGACCGCGGCGGCCAGCACCGCCGCGGCTCTTGACTTGACCATTGATCCCTCCAGGGGGTGTTACTGGATTTCGGCCCGTACGGGAGCTCCGGCCACCGGGGCGATGTCAACCCCGGTGACGCGCTTCGGGCCGGTGACGGCGACACGCAGCACGTCGCCGTCCCTGGTGGCGACGGCGACCGTCACGCCGTCCGCGTCGTGGATTTCCGCAGTCGCGTCGCCACCTCCGAAGGCGACGAGGGTGATCTCGGCCGGCACGTCCACCGTGTCTCCCGGTGTGGTGTTGACCGGGATGAGCGCGCCGTGCCGAACGAACAGGGGGATCTGGTCGAGCGGCTTGCTGACCGTGACGTACCGGGAGCCTTCGAGCACCTCGCCCGTCCAGTAGTCGACCCACGCCCCGCGCGGCAGGTACACCTGACGGGTGCCCTCGGGCGCGGTCATGGGGGCGACGAGCAGATCTCGGCCGAGCAGGTACTGCAGGTCGGCCTGCCAGGCCACCGGGTCTTCTGGATAGTCCACGCACATCGCCCGCATCAAGGGTGCGCCGGTGCGCGCGGCCTCGACGGCCGCCGAGTAGATGTACGGCATCAGCCGGTAACGCAGCTTCAGAGCGGCGACGGCCTGCTCCTCGACGGCGGGGAACTCCCACGGCTCGCGGGTGGTCGTGCCGTGCAGGCGCAGCAGCGGGGAGAGCGCGCCGAACTGGGCCCAGCGCACGTACAGGTCGTCGGTGGGCCTGCCGGTGAAACCGCCGGCGTCGTGGCTCCAGAACGGCACGCCGGACAGGCCGTGCGCGAGGCCGCCCCTGATCGTGCTGCCCATGGCGGCGTAGCTGGTGTAGGTGTCGCCGCCCCACTGGGCGCTGTGGCGCTGGCCGCCGAGGTACGAGGAGCGGGCCCAGACGAGCTCGTGGCCGTGGACCTCGCGGGTGACGGCGGCGACGGCGTCGTTGAACAGCAGCGTGTAGACGTTGTGCAGGTCGGTGCCGGTCATGCCGTTGAAGGCGACCGAGTCGGCGGGCACGCCCTCGGCGAAGTCGGTCTTGAACGCGGCCACGCCCTGGCGCAGCAGACCTCTCAGCAGCCCGGTGAACCACTCGACGGCCTGCGGGTTGGTGAAGTCCACGATCCCGCACGGCGGGAAGGAGCCGTGCCAGCAGTCGGCGACGTAGGTCTCCCCGGCCTGGTTCTTCAGGAAATATCCGGCTTCGGCGGCCTCAGCGAAGGCGGGGCTCAGGTGGGAAATATACGGGTTCATCCACAGACAGACCTTGAACCCCATGTCCGCCAACTCGGCCAGCATCCCCTCCGGATCGGGGAAGTTCACGGGGTCCCACCGCAGGTCCGACCAGTGCCCGTCGGCCTGCCAGTACGTGTCCAGGTGCAGCACGTCGCACGGGATGCCGCGCTCCCTGATCGTCCGCGCCCTGGCCAGCACCCGCTCCTGGCTGTCCACGCAGAACCCGGAGGAGATCCAGGTCCCGAACGCCCACTTCGGCGGCAACGACGGGCGGGAGGTCAGCAGGTCGTAACGGTCCAGCACGCCGGAAGGCGTCGGGCCGGCGATCACGTAGTAGTCCATCACGTCGTCGGGCACGATGATCTGCACGACGCTGTGCGTGGACTGGCACACGTCGAACTCCGTCGGGGCGCCGCTGTCGACGAGGACGCCGTAGCCCCTGCTGGAGACGTACAGGGGGATGTTCTTGTACGCCCGCTGCGACTCGGCGCCGAACGCGTCGAAGTTCCACATGAGCGGGCGCTGGCCGCGCTTGTCCAGCCGGGTGAACGACTCACCGAACCCGGCGAAGGCCTCGTCGGGCGCGGCGGCGAAGCTCTCGTGGTACGCGACGGGGGCGCCGCTGGAGCTGGAGCGCCCGAAGGGGAGCGTACGCAGCCGCCCGCTGATGTCGGTGTGCCCGCGGTCCTGCTCGACCAGCGTCCTCCCGGCGGCGTCGGTGAAGCGCAGATGCCACGGCGACAGGCTGATCTCGGCCCGCAACGAACCCGCGTCCACGACGATCGGCTCCCCTGGCGCGACCCCGGCACGTGCCCCTCGATACGTGCCAGGGGTCACCAGCGAGATGGCCCCCTCCGAACGCGGCCTGGCGGTCGGGTCCTCAGACAGCCGGACCCGGATCACTCCCTCACCGGCCACTCCCACCTGGACGACCAGCGTCTCCTCCGCCGTGGTGACGGCCTTCACCATCACCTCGGCGCCGTCGGCCGCGACCAGCTCCGCAGCGGTAACCGCCGACAGACCACCCTCGCCTCGTGCACGAACCGGCAGCTCGGGCGGGTCCGCGACGAAGTACTCGTGCGCGACCAATGGGGGGCGATAGGGCATGGAAGCTCCTTTGAACAACTGCGCCAACTTCGGGAATTAGTTTGACGTCCATACCAACAAACGTCAATGGTCAACGGGCCATTCGTCGAAGCGACACTCACATGCCGGGGCACGCACTGTGCCCCACTCCCGGCGAGGGGACCCCTCCGAGGGCGGACTGCGCCCTACCTCGGTGGTAATCGACGCACAGCGCCTTGGACCGAGAGGGTTGCGGCATGAGTGGTAACACCCGTGACGTCGTGGAAGAACTGCTGCGCAGGATGGCCGAGGGCGATCACGAGCGTACGGCGGAGATGTTCGCCGAGCCGATCGACTGGCAGCTCACCTGGCCCGCCGAGGGGCATCCAGCGGTGCCGTGGACCCGACCTCGGTCCAACCGGGCCGATGTGACCGACCATTTCCAGTCGCTGGAGGCGCATCATGTGCCTGAACTGAACGGTACGTCGGTGACCCGGATCCTGGTCGATGGGACGCACGCCGTCGTGCTCGGACATATCGCCCAGACGGTGCGAGCCGGCGGCACCGCATACACGTCACCGTTCGCGCTGCACCTCACCGTCGAAGACGGGCTGGTCACTCGCTACCACATCTACGAAGACAGCTTCACGGTCGCTAAGGCACTTAGCGAAGCGTGATGGCGTGGACTACTTGAGGCTCTTACCGCCAGACATCGAGCAGTTCCTCCGGGGTGATGTGCCGGACGCCATCCACGCTGCACCCGCTGCGAGAGATCGCATAGAGAGGCGTGGAAGCGTCCGCTCCTGGCATCTTGGAGCGGTGGACGATGAGTTGGCTCAGGTCGTGATGGTCGAACGGTCGATCCTCGAGCCATTTCACGGAGCCCACCATGGTGATCGCCTTCGCAACCGGCTCCCGATCAGCCCCGATGACATCGATCCAGTTAGTCTCACGAGTGAGACTAACTGGATCGTTGGTATCAGCGCATGGCCTTCGTGGCCCTCGTTCACGGGTTAGTCTCACGGATGAGACTTAAGCACGGGTCTCGGTCGCGACCCACTGGAACCTGCGTTGCGAACTGTGCTCGAGGCGAAGGCATGACTTCGGCCTCGAAAACGGGCTACAGACCCAGAGACGCGGACAGGTCGGCCTTCAGGGCGTCGAGGTCGCGGGCGGCCTGTGCGCGGGCCTCCGCCACCTCACCGGTCACCGGAACGACGACCTCCAGGTAGCACTTCAGCTTCGGCTCCGTGCCCGAAGGGCGGACCACCACGCGGGCGTCACCCGCGAGCCGGTAACGCATCCCGTCCGTCGGCGGCAGGCCCCCGTCGCCCTTCGTCAGGTCGTCCACGCGCACGACCTCCCGCCCGCCAAGAGCGGACGGAGGGTGGGCGCGCAGGCGGGTCATGGCGTCGGCGATCAGGGACAGGTCGCTCACGCGGAAGGAGAGCTGGGAGGTCGCGTGCAGGCCGTAGCGGCGGGCCTGGTCGTCCAGGAGGTCCAGCAGGGTACGGCCCGAGCGCTTGGCCGCCGCGGCGATGCCGGCCACCGTGAGGGCCGCCCCGATGCCGTCCTTGTCGTGGACCGGGAGGCCCGCGTCGGAGCCGACGCTGTAGCCGATGGCCTCCTCGTAGCCGAAGACCAGCCCGGGGCCCGCCTTGATGATCCACTTGAAGCCGGTCAGCGTCTCGCCGTAACGGACCCCGTGCGCCTGGGCGATCTTGCTCAGGAGGGTCGAGGAGACGATGGTGGTGGCGACCATGCGGTCGCCGGTGGTGTGGGTGATCACGTGCTCGGCCAGCAGGCCGCCGACCTCGTCCCCGGTCAGCATGCGGCACGTGCCGTCGGGGAGCGGCACCCCCACCGCGCACCTGTCGGCGTCCGGGTCGTTGGCCAGGACCAGGTCCGCGTTCAGCTTGGCGGCCAGCGCGACGGCCAGGTCCATCGCCCCGGGCTCCTCCGGGTTGGGGAAGGAGACCGTGGGGAAGTCGGGGTCGGGGTTGCGCTGTTCCTCGACGGCCACCGGGCTTTCGAAACCGGCGGCGAGGAAGGCGCCCGTCAGCGTGGCGCCTCCGACTCCGTGCAGGGGCGTGTACGCGACGCGCAGGTCGCGGGCGTCGCCCAGGGGCAGGGACGTCACGGCGTAGATGTAGTCGTCGACGATGCTCTCGCCGAGCTCCGTCAGCGTGCCGGGACCGTGGAGGGGGAGCAGGTCCACGCGGCCCGCGGTGTCGATGGCGGCCGAGATCTCGCGGTCGACGGGAGGCACGATCTGGGAGCCGTCGCCCCAGTAGACCTTGTAGCCGTTGTCCCGTGGCGGGTTGTGGCTGGCCGTGACCGTCACCCCGGCGTCCGCGCCGAGGTGACGTACGGCGAAGGCCAGGACGGGCGTGGGCAGCGGACCGGGCAGGAGGGAGGCGTGCAGCCCGGCGCCCGTCAGCACGGCGGCCGTGTCGCGGGCGAAGACGTCGGACTTGTGGCGGGCGTCGTAGCCGATGACCACGTGCTTGCCCGGCCCGAGCACCTTGGCCAGGCCGGCGGCGGCACGCATGACGGTGACGCGGTTCATCCGGTTGGGGCCCGCCCCGAGTTCGCCGCGCAGCCCCGCCGTGCCGAACTCCAGCTTGGTCCCGAAGCGGTCCTGCAGCGCGGGCAGGTCCCAGCGCTCCAGCAGGTCGGAGAGCTCCGCGCGGGTCTCCGGGTCGGGGTCCTGGGCCAGCCACTCGCGGACGGCCCGTTCCAGAGTCACAGGCCCTCCTTCGGATCGGTGTGCCTACTCATAGTTTGTCCACAACCTTGGCCATAAGCACCCCCATGCGGGCCGCCGTGGCGCGGCCGACCTCCAGGACCTCCTCATGGTTGAGCGGCTCGCCCGACAGCCCCGCGCCCGGATTGGTGACCAGGGAGACGCCCAGCACCTCCAGGCCGGCCTCGCGGCCGGCGATGGCCTCCAGGACGGTGGACATGCCCACCATGTCGCCGCCCAGCGTGCGCAGCATGCGGATCTCGGCCGGCGTCTCGTACGTGGGCCCGCGGAAGGCCACGTAGACCCCCTCGGCCAGGCTCGGGTCGATCTCGTGCACGAGCGCGCGCAGGCGGCGCGAGTAAACCTCGGTGAGGTCGATGAACGTGGTGCCGGTGATCGGGTTGGCCCCGGTCAGGTTGATGTGGTCGCTGATCAGGACCGGGTCGCCGACGTTCTGCGTCTCGGGGCGCAGGCCGCCGGCCGCGTTCGTGAGCACGAGCGTGCGCACGCCGGCCGCCGCCGCCGTGCGTACGCCGTGCACGACCGCGTCCACCCCGAGCCCCTCGTAGAGGTGCGTGCGCCCGAGGAACACGAGCGCGTGCCGCGCCGCCGGGGTGCGCACGACGCGGATCTTGCCGCCGTGCCCCGCCACGGCGGGCGCGCGGAACCCGGGCAGGTCGGTGAACGGCACCTCGCTCACCGTCTCGCCGATCGCGTCGGCGGCGGGCACCCACCCCGACCCCATGACAAGTGCCACGTCGAAGGTGTCGAGGCCGGTCGCGCTCCGGAGAGCCGCGGCTGCCTCGGAGGCCAGGGTGTATGCGTCGATGGTCACAGCTCAGTAGTTTAGGAGGAGCCTGTCCAGCACCCGCACGCCGAACTGCAGGGCGTCCACCGGCACCCGCTCGTCGACGCCGTGGAACATCGAGGCGAAGTCCATGTCCGCGGGCAGTCGCAGCGGCACGAACCCGAACCCGCGCACGCCGAGGTCGGCGAAGAACGTCTTGTTGTCGGTGCCGCCCGACATGCAGTACGGGATCGCCCGCGCCGCCGGGTCCTCGGCCTTGAGCGCCGCGATCATCGACTCGACCAGCGCGCCGTCGAACGAGGTCTCCAGCGCGATGTCGTGGTGCACGAACTCGCGCCGCACCTTCGGCCCGAGCAGCGAGTCGACGGTCTTGAAGAACTCCTCCTCGAACCCCGGCAGGAACCGCCCGTCGATCACCGCCGTGGCCTGGCCGGGGATGACGTTCGACTTGTAGCCGGCGTCGAGCTGGGTCGGGTTGACCGTGTTGCGCAGCGTCGCGCCGACGAAGCGCACGAGCGGCCCGATCCTGTCCAGGACCGGCTGCGGGTCGTCCTCGTCGAACGGGATCCCGAACGCGTCCGCGACCTCGGTGAGGAACTGCCGCACGGTCGGCGTGTACGTGAGCGGCCAGTCATGGTCGCCGATCCTGGCCACCGCCTTGGCGACCTCGGTGACGGCGTTGTCGGAGTTCAGCATCGAGCCGTGCCCCGCCGTGCCGTCGGCGATGAGCTTCATCCAGGCCAGGCCCTTCTGGGCGGTCTCGATCAGGTAGAGCCGCAGCGACGGGTCAACCTCGAGCGAGTAGCCGCCGACCTCGCTGATCGACTCGGTGACGCCCTCGAACAGCTCGGGGTGGTTCGCGGTGAGGTACTTGGCGCCGTACACGCCGCCGGCCTCCTCGTCGGCCACCCACGCGAACACGATGTCCCGGCGCGGCTTGCGCCCCTCGCGCTTCAGCTGGCGCAGCACGGCCAGCATCATCGCGTCCATGTCCTTCATGTCCACTGCGCCGCGGCCCCAGATGTAGCCGTCGCGCACCTCACCGGCGAAGGGGTCGACGGACCAGTCGGCGGCGTTGGCGGGCACCACGTCGAGGTGCCCGTGCACGAGCAGCGCGGGCAGTGACGGGTCGCTGCCCTCGACGCGGGTGATCACGTTGCCGCGGCCCGGCTCGCTCTCGATGTACGTGGACTCGATCCCGACCTCGGCCAGCCTGGCCATGACGACCTCGGCCGCCGCCCGCTCGCCGGGACCGCTGCCGTCCCCGTAGTTGCTGCTGTCGGCGCGGATCAGCTCCACACAGAGGTCGGCGACTTCCTTCTCGGCGGGTGTCATGGCGTTTTCTCCCAACGGTGATCCAACGTGAGCAGTCCGGACTTATGGAGATGACCGCGCTTGTAGGCGCGGGTGATCAGGGTGAGGTCGCTGTCGGTGATCTCGTCGTACTGTCCGACAACACGGGTCATGAAGCGGTAGAGGTCGGCCTCGTGCGCGGCCACGACCTGGACGATCAGGGAATGGGTGCCCGAGGTGGCGGCACAGTAACGCACGTCGGGGTGCGCGGCCAGCCGCTGGCCGACCAGGTCCAGCCCGTACGGCCGGACCTTCAGCCAGAGCATGGCCTCGACCTCCAGCCCGAGCAGCGCGGGCTCGACCTCGGCGCGCGGCAGCAGCAGCCGCCGCTCGATCAGCGAGGTCACCCGCCTGCGCGCGGTCGGCACGGAGACGTCGAGGCGCTCGGCGACGGTGGTGAACGCGATCCTGCCGTCGGCGGCGAGCAGCCGCGCGATCTCCTCCTCCAGCGGTGACAGGCCCTCCTCGTCGGGCAGGCACTCGGGCGGCGGCGCCGGTCGCAGCTCGGCCACCTCCTGCTCGCTGAGGTACGGCGCGTGCCACTCGGCCACGGTCCTGAACGTGTGGAGCACGACCTGAGCCTGCGTCTGCCGCACGCCGTCGATCTCGGAGACCTGTGCGGACAGGATGTGGTGCAGCTGCTCGCGGGAGGGCGAGACCAGCTCGCAGCCGATGTCGGCGGCTCCGGTCAGCGCGTAGACCGATCGCGTGTCGGGCCGCTCCGCCAGCGCCTCGGCCACCTTGCCCGCTGTGCCGGGACGCACCTGGACGTGCAGGTGCACCGGACGCCCGTGCCCGGTGCGCAGGTCGTCGTAGATGGCGGTGACCCGCACGACCCCCTCGGAGATCAGGCGCTGCAGCCGCCTGGCGACCGTGCGCTCGTGCTCGCCCACCGCCCTGCCGATCTCGCCCCACGAGGCGCGCGGACTGACTTGGAGCGCGGCGACGAGGCGCCGGTCGAGATCATCCACCTGCAACCTGTTCTGTGTCGGGTTTGTAAATATCCGGCCAGATATTTGACTGTTTCGGTCGTCCAATAGCACAGTAAGCCATCTCCGCACATTGCAGCAAAGGAGCCCATCGTGGCGACCTCCCCCGTGGCACATTCACCAGTCGGCATCCCCAAGAGCCGCGTCCGCCAGCTCATGGCGGCCAGCATCGGCAACGTCGTCGAGTGGTACGACTGGTACGCCTACACGTTCCTCGCGACGTACTTCTCCGCCCAGGTCTTCCCCAAGAGCGAGGGCGGCCTCGTGGCGCTGCTGAGCGCCTACGGTGTGTTCGCGGTGGGCTTCTTCATGCGCCCGCTGGGCGGCCTGCTGGTCGGCGCGTTCGCCGACCGGTTCGGGCGCAAGGCCGCGATGACGTTCACGATCGTGCTGATGGGCGCGGGGTCGCTGCTGCTCGGCCTGACCCCGACCTACGAGGCCGTCGGACTCCTGTCGCCGATCATCCTGACCCTCGCCAGGCTCATCCAGGGCCTGTCCGTGGGCGGCGAGTTCGCCGCCGCGACCACGTTCCTGGTGGAGTCGGCCCCGCACGGCCGACGCGGCCTCTTCTCGAGCTTCCAGTACGTCAGCACCACCATCGGCCAGCTGCTGGCCTCCGGGCTGGCCGCGCTGCTCGCCTCCATCCTCGTGAAGGAGGACATGGGCTCGTACGGCTGGCGCATCCCGTTCATCGTGGGCGCCGTGATCAGCCTCGTGGGCCTGTGGATCCGCAAGGGCGCGGACGAGACCTCGGCCGTGGCGGAGGAGATCCAGCGCGGTGAGGCCAAGCGGCCGAAGCTCTTCGAGTTCCTGGTGGGCTACCCCAGGGCGGCCGCCACGATCGTCGGCATCACGATCGCGGGCACCGTGGCGTACTACACCTGGACGAGCTTCCTGCCGATCTACGCGCAGATCACCGTCAAGTTCGACGCGGCGCAGTCGCTCCAGGTGGGCACGATCTCGCTGTTCGTCTTCATGCTGCTCCAGCCGCTGCTCGGCATGTTGTCGGACCGCGTCGGGCGCAAGCCCATGCTGATCACCTTCGGCGTCGCCTTCCTGGTGCTGCCGGTGCCGCTGCTCAACCTGCTGTCCAACTCGTTCGCGAGCCTGCTGGTCGTGCAGCTGATCGGCATGTTGTTCCTGGGCTGCTTCACCTCGATCTCGGCCGCGGTGAACTCCGAGCTCTTCCCGACCAGGGTGCGCGCGGCGGGCGCGGGCTTCCCGTACTCGCTGACCGTGGCGCTCTTCGGCGGCACCGCGCCGCTCATCGGCACGGCGCTCCAGAAGGCGGGCAACGTCGAGGTGTTCCCGTACTACATGTCGGCGCTGGCGCTGATCTCGCTGCTGGTCTACATCTTCGTGCTGAAGGAGACCAAGGACCAGCCGCTGAGCTAACCACCGTAAGAGGTGCAGGGGCGCTCCCGCAGCTCCTTGACGTAGTCGTCGGGGGCGCCCGCCCGCTCCGCCGCCTCGGCCAGGCTGCCGAGGTAGCGGGCCGAGGGCAGGCCGCCCTCGTAGCCGTCGAGCACGTAGAACCAGGCCACGACCTCGCCCTCGAGGGTCTGCACGCGCAGCCGCACCTTGTGATAGGCCCCGCGGACCGCGCCCTCCCACTGGTCGAGCGAGGTCTCCTCCCAGTCGGGCACGTCATAGAGCACCACGAACACGTGCTCGTCGGGATCCTCGACGATCGTGGCGAGCGCGCCGTCCCAGGCAGGGTCGTATCCGCCGAACGTCAGCCGCCAGCCGGTCAGCCACCCGACGCCCCAGATCGGAGAGTGCGGGGCACGCATGGCCATCTGCTCCGGGTCCATGTTCGAGCCGTACGCGGCATAAAGCCGAGGGTCATTCGGCTTGCCTGAAGGACCTGAAAGCCACGCCACGATCCACCCCTCTCACCGGGTGCCGCCCGTCATCCAGCTACCGCGCCATCCTGTCACGCTGGACGGTCGTCTCGGTCCATCGGCATCAGACCGGAGGGCGACGTGTCACGCTTCGTCGCCAAAGCTCTTGAGACGTGATGGGCCAGTTGCAGCCTTACCAAGCCCATGCGGGAGAATGGGTTATGTGACGAGGATCGTGATCATTGGTGGCGGACCAGGCGGCTATGAGGCGGCGCTGGTGGCCGCCCAGCTAGGCGCACAGGTCACGATGGTCGAGCAGGACGGCCCGGGCGGGGCGTGCGTGCTGACCGACTGCGTGCCGTCCAAGACGCTGATCGCGACTTCCGTGCGCAAGCAGGCGCTGCTCGACGCGCCGTCGCTGGGCATCTCCTTCGACGGGGGGCCCGACGGCGAGGCAGGCACGGTCGGGATCGACCTTCCCCTGGTCAACAAGCGGGTCAAGGAGCTGGCCCAGGCCCAGTCGGCCGACATCGCCACCCGGGTGGAGGCCGAGGGCGTCGAGATCATCAGGGCGCGCGGGCGGCTGGTCGATCCGCAGGTGGTCAAGGCGGGCGACCGTACGATCAGGGCCGACGTGGTGATCGTGGCCACCGGCGCGACACCGCGCGTGATGCCCTCCGCCGAGCCCGACGGCGAGCGCATCCTCACCTGGCGCCAGCTCTACGATCTGGAGGAGCTGCCCGAGCACCTGATCGTGGTCGGCTCGGGCGTGACGGGCGCGGAGTTCGCGGGTGCGTACCGCTCGCTGGGCTCGGAGGTCACGCTGGTCTCCAGCCGCGACCGGATGATGCCCAACGAGGACGCCGACGGCGCCGAGGTGCTCGAAGAGGTCTACCGCCGCCGCGGCATGAACGTCATGGGCCGCTCGCGCGCCGCAGGCGTCAAGCGCACCGCCGACGGCGTGGTCGTGACCCTGGAGGACGGCCGCACGGCCGAGGGGTCCCACGCGCTGATGACGGTCGGCATGATCCCCAACACCGCGGGCATGGGCCTGGAGGAGGCCGGGGTCCAGCTCGACAAGGGCGGCTTCATCAAGGTCGACAAGGTCTCGCGCACCTCCGCGGCCAACGTCTATGCCGCCGGCGACTGCACGGGCGTGCTGATGCTGGCCTCGGTGGCGGCCATGCAGGGGCGCATCGCGGTCTGGCACGCGCTCGGGGAGGCCGTCCAGCCGCTGCGGCTGTCCACGGTGGCCTCCAACATCTTCACCGACCCGGAGATCGCCGCGGTCGGCGTCGCGCAGCGGGTGATCGAGGCGGGCGAGGTCGAGGCGAACGTGGTCAAGCTGCCGCTGGCCACCAATGCCCGGGCGAAGATGCAGGGGTTCAACGACGGGTTCGTCAAGCTGTTCTGCCGGCCGCACACGGGGATCGTGCTGGGCGGCGTGATCGTGGCGCCGCGGGCGTCCGAGCTGATCCTGGCGGTGTCGGTGGCGGTGCAGCAGCGGCTGACCGTCGACCAGCTCGCCCACACGTTCGCCGTCTACCCGTCGATGTCCGGGTCGATCACGGAGGCGGCCCGCCGCCTGATGCAGCCGGGCTTGTCCATCTAGCCCTTCCGGACTCAAAGCCTAGCGGTCCGCCGTTCGCCGATCGGAGAAGACCTGCCGCCAGTGTTCGGCGGCTTGGATCATGTCCTGGCCGACGTGCTGGAGGAACTGGCTCATGTCCTCCAGCCGGACCCCGGCGGGTGTGGCGGTGCCGAGGGTCTCGGCTCCTTGCAGGGCGGCGTCGGCCAGGATGGCGTTCATCCGGGCACTTGCCAGCCAGGCGCGGTACCAGACATCGTCATTGATCACGTAGCGGTCGCGTCGTCGTCGGGGGTCGCGTTCGCGTCGGATCAGTTCCTGCCCTTCCAGGTCGCTGATGGCCTTGGAGATCGATGCCGGGCTGACGTGAAGTCGTTGGACCAGGTCGGCGGCGGTGAGACTGCCGGCGTCAGTGGCGTAGAGACAGGCAAGCACTCTGGCCGTCATCCGCGGGAGCCCCGTCTTGGCCATCAGCGCGGCAAATCGTTCCTCGAAGTTGTGGACCGCCTTGGGGTCGCGGCCGTGGGCGTCGGTGGCGGCGGGCGCCGTCGGGGACGGTGCCGGCTTGCGTCGGCGAGCGCGCCGTTCGGTGGCCTGGTGTGCCTGGTCGGGCCGGTAGTCGCCAGGGCCGCCGTTGCGCGTGATCTCGCGGGTGATGGTGGAGGTCGGTCGCGCCAGGCGTCTGGCGATCTCGGCGTAGGTGAGTCCTTCGGCCAGTCCGGCGGCGATGTGCTGGCGGTCCTGACGGGTCAGCCTGCCTCCTGGCATCGACGCTCGCCTCCTGTTGCCGTCCGGGGTGATGAATCTCCCACTGCCGATGGACAGTATGCGTTCACGGACATCTCATTGCAACTTGGGCCGACTTGAATTGCATTCATTCACATTGTCATTGCAATAGATTTAGCGGCTCCACCTCGATAAACGGCGATCACTATGATTTACAGAATTGACGAAAAATTGAACGCAACGTAGCCTTTCTCGTGCACTGAAGCTTGCGCCCCGAGAAACGCACTCGGAAGGAAAGGCATGACCCAACCCGTCCCAGCCCTGGCTGGGCTACCCATGACACGCCCTACTGGCTGTCCCTTCGACCCCCCCGAGGAGCTGGCACGGCTGCGCGAGCAGCAGCCGATCACCCGGATGGTCTTCCCGGACGGGCATGTGGGCTGGCTGGCGACCAGCCACGCCCTGGTCCGCGCGGTGGTGGCCGACCCTCGCTTCAGCTCCAGGCACGACCTCATCCGGTCCCCGATGCCCGGAGCGGCCGCCATGCAGCAGGCCCCACCGGCTCCGCCTGGAATGTTCATCGGAATGGACGCACCCGAGCACACCCGCTACCGGAAGTTGCTCACCAGCGAGTTCACCGTCCGCCGCATGCGCGAGCTCACCGCCCGCGTCGAACAGATCACCGCTGAGCACCTCGACGCCATGGAACAGCAGGGCGGACCGGTGGACCTCGTGCAGGTCTACGCGCAACCCATCCCCGCGCTGATGATCTGCGAGCTGCTCGGCGTCCCGTCCGTCGACCGCGAGACCTTCCAGCGTCATGCGGCCACCATGAACGATCACGACGCCACGCCGGAGGCGAAGTATGCCGCCTTCACCGCACTTCAGCACTATTTGGGCGAACTGGTGACGGCCAAGCGGGCCACCCCCACCGACGACCTGCTCAGTGGCCTGATCGCCGGCGACCTCACCGACGAGGAACTCGCCAACATCGCCGCTCTCCTGCTGGGCGCAGGACTGGACACCACCGCCAACATGCTCGCGCTGGGCGCTTTCGCCCTGCTCAGCCACCCCGACCAGCTCGCTGTCCTGCGCGCCGATCCGGGCATCGCCGCCCAGGCCGTCGAGGAACTGCTGCGTTATCTCAGCATCACCCACACCGGTGCACGCACCGCGCTGGAGGACGTCGAACTGGACGGTCACCTGATCGAGGCCGGCGAGACGGTTGCCCTGTCGGTCCAGGCCGCCAACCGTGACCCGGCCAAGTTCGCCGATCCCGACACCCTCGACCTGCGCCGGCAGGCCAGCGGGCATGTGTCCTTCGGCCACGGCATCCACCAGTGTCTGGGTCAGCAATTGGCCCGCGTCGAGATGCGCGTCGCCTACCCCGCGCTGTTCACCCGGTTCCCGACCCTGCGTCTGGCCGTCCAACCCCAGGATGTGCCGCTGCGCACTCATTCCGACGTCTACGGCGTGCACCGGCTCCCGGTCACCTGGGAGCCGAACCGATGAAACTCACCACGATCTTGTACGGCTCACCGAACGGAGAAACCCTCATGACCACACGCCCGGCTCGATTCGGCATCGGCCTGCTCGGTGCCGCCGCGATGGTGGCCGGCAGCGTCATGGTGGCTCCCACAGCATCGGCCGCTACGGCAGACGCCCCCAACCACGCCCAGGTTCAGAAAGCGCTCGACCAGGCCGTGGCCGACCGCGGTGTTCCCGGCATGGTCGCCCAAATCCGCGATCCTCGTGGACGGTGGTTCGGCTCGGCGGGGGTGGCCGACACCCGTACCGGTCGCAAGCGCCAGCAGCACGAACGGTTCCGCATCGGCAGCGCCACCAAGCCGTTCACGGCCGCCGTGGTCCTGCTGCTGGAGGCCGAAGGCAAGCTGAGCCTTGACGACACCGTGGAGAAGTGGCTGCCCGGCCTGGTCCAGGGCAACGACAACGACGGCAGCACGATCACCATCAGGCACCTGCTCAACCACACCAGCGGGATCTTCAACTACGGCAACGACCCGGAGGAGTCCGCCAAGTTCACCGGCCCCGCGTTCTTCGAGCACCGCTATGACAAGTACACGCCCGAGCAACTCGTGAAGATCGGCCTTCGCAATCCGCGCTACTTCGACGAACCGGGTGACGGCTTCACGTACACCAACACTGGCTACTTTCTCGCCGGGATGGTCATCGAGAAGGTGACCGGCAGGACGCTCGCCGACGAGATCTCGCGGCGGATCGTCCGCCCGCTGGGCCTGACCGGGACATACCTGCCCGGCCAGGAGACGAAGATACGTGGACCGCACCCGCGGCACTACTCGACGTTGTTCGGGCCTGAAGACGACGCCAAGGTCTACGACGTGACCGAGCAGAGTGCCACCACCGGCTGGGCGGCCGGTGGCATGGTGTCCACGGTCGGCGATCTCGAGCGGTTCGCCGGCGCGCTGCTGCGCGGCAAGCTTCTCCCGCCCGCCCAGCAGAAGGAGTTGTTCACCATGGTCAAGACCAAGGTCAAGACACCGGATGGCACCTGGGTGGACCCCTGGGTCCCCAACACCACCTACGGCCTCGGCGTCTTTTCGTGGGACCTGTCATGCGGTGCGACGGTCTGGGGCATCGGCGGCGCCATCAGCGGTGCGTTCTCCTTTTCGATGGGCACCCGAGACGCCAGGCGCCTGCTCACCACCAACATGAACATCGACCGATATGCCCGGCGTAACTCGCTCGACACGATCAAGAACGTGCTTCAGGCCGAGTTCTGCCCATCCGGCGCCCAGGGCGGGGACGGATCTTCAACCAGCACAGGAAGGCATCGCCGTGCCGACGTTCGAAACCCCTGAACCAATCGCCGTCACCATCGACATCGAAGCCGGTCACGTCCGGATCCACGCCGGCGACCGCGTCGACACGGTCGTCGATGTACGCCCGCGCGACGAGTTCGAGGACGCCGACGTCCAAGCCGCCGTGCTTACCCGGATCGAGTACGCCGACGGCCGGCTGTTGGTGCAGGCCCCCGCGAACAAGATCCGTTCGCTCTTCGGTCGGCCCACGTCGATCGACGTGACGATCGAGCTGCCGAGCGGCTCACGCGTCGACGCGAAGGCCTGCGCGGACTTCTCGAGCGAGGGGCGCATCGGCGAGACCACCATCGACACGGCCGCCGGCCACATCCACCTTGACCAGACCAGCAGTCTGAGACTGCGTACCGCCGCAGGCGACATTTCAGTCAGCCGGTCGGCAGGGCACGCCGACGTGAACACCTCGTCCGGAAAGATCTCGATCGGCGCGATCGACGGCACCGCGGTGGCCAAGACTTCCCATGGTGACATCGCCGTCGGTGAGGCGACCGGCGACGTACAACTGAACACCGCCAACGGCGACATCACCATCGACCGGGCCCAGGCCGCCGTCGGAGCAAAGACCGCCCACGGCAACATCCGGGTCGGCGAGGTGGTGCGCGGGGCGGTCGTGCTCGAGACCAACCGTGGACAAGTGGAGCTCGGGGTCAGGCAGGGCACCACCGCCAGGCTGGATGTTCACGCCAAGCGCGGCAGCGTACACAATGGTCTGAACGACGACGGCCCCGAACAGCCCGGCGAGACCGTCGAACTACGCGCCCGCACCGGTAACGGCGACATCGTGATCCGTCGTGTGCCGACCGATGATCCCAAAATCGACATCGTCGGGGCCGATCGGGAGCCGGTGCACATCTCACCGGAGTAACTGCTCGATGTCTGGCGATAGGCGCACGAGACATCGAGGGGACCTATCCGCGTGGAAGCGCCGCAGGCCGGGGTCGCGGGGTGGTCCGCATGGGGCCGGGGAACGATACTCCGGCCCCAGCGTTCGTCAGGCCAGGCGGAACTGGAGGTCGGTGTCCCAGTTGTTCATGTCGGGCTCCTCCAGCGGATTGGTCTTGTAGAGCTCCAGGCGGCAGCCCCAGTGCTCCGTCCCGTCCTTTTCGGTCATGTCCCAGGTCAGCCCCTGCTCCTCGGCCCACTTCAGCACCGAGGAGTTCACGCCGGCCAGTCGGTCGGGGTGGCCGTGGTGGGAGGCCATGACGTAGCGGCCCGCGGGCAGGACGTCGGCGAAGATCTCGCCCTCTCCCGCCAGCGGCGTGGCGACCGGCACTCCGGCCTGCACCACCAGCCGGTCCTCTGCCATGTTGATGCTGTCGTACCGGAAGAACGGGGCTCCGGCGGGAGCCGCGCCGCGTTCGGCGAGCCAGCCGATCAGGCCCGCGATGCGGTCCCCGACCAGGTGGAAGCTGGTCATGGTGATGGTCTTGCGGATTCCGATGTAAGGGCGGTCCGGGAAATCGATGATTTGTGGCATGTTTCCTCCTTCATCCCTCAGTACGGAGCGAGTGAGCCAAACTCATCGGCAGATCGAAGAAGGGGAACAGGCCGGGATCCAGGTACGTGGTCATGCCCGCTATGCGGCCGTCCGCGATGTCCATGACGACCAGGGCGAACGGCTCGCCGTCCACGTATTGGCCGAAGGCCGGGGAGCCGTTGGCCCTGGTGGGCAGGAGGCGGGCGCCGGCGCACGGCGCGTCCGACGCGAGCAGGACCGCCCGGATGCTCTCGCGCCCTCGCAGCCACCACGTGAACGGCGGCATCGACGACGTGGCGTCCTCGTGCAGCAGCGACACCAGGGTGGCCACGTCGTACCGCTCGAAGGCCGACACGTAGCGGGACAGCAGTTCCTCGTCCACCTCCAGGTCGGCGGGCTCCACCGCGGGGAGCTTGGCGCGGGCCCGTTGCAGGGTGCTGTTGACGGACGTGACCGTGGTGGACAGGAGGGTGGCGGTCTCGGCGGCGGACCATTTGAGCACGTCGCGGAGGATGAGGACGGCGCGCTGCCGGGGCGGGAGGTGTTGCAGGGCCGCCACGAAGGCCAGGCGGATGGTCTCGCGGCTCACCGCCAGTTCCTCGGGGCTGACGCGGCTGTCCGGGATGGGGTGGATCCAGCGCTCGGGAGGCAGTGGCGCGCCCAGTTCGGCGCCCGGGACGGCAGCGGGGCCGAGGTCCATGGCGCGGGCGCGGCGTTGCGGGCCGCGCAGCATGTCGAGGCAGACGTTCGTGGCCAGGTGGAACAGCCACGAGCGCAGCGGTCCGCGCGAAGCGTCGTACGTGTGCCACGCCCTGACGAACGCCTCCTGCACCGCGTCCTCGGCCTCGAACCCCGAGCCCAGCATGCGGTAGCAGTAGCCGGTCAGCTCGCCCCGGTGCCACTCCAGCTCCGTCGCGTCCACTACGCCGAAGTCACCTCGATCTGGAGCTCGGTGACCCATTCGTCCTTGTTCTCCGGGCAGTGCAGGGAGATCTCCCTTGCCAGGCCCAGGGAACGGTAGCCGTTCTCCTCGATCCAGTGGGCCAGCGCCTGGAACGTCGACCCCACCGCCTCCATCGGCCCCTCATGGATGATCGTGGCCGCGGTCTCGATGGGAGGCAGGTCGACGACCTCGAAGTCGTAGGAACCGGGCGGCACGGAAACCGGCAGGCAGGTGTGCACCATGACGGAGCCGTCGTCGTCCGGCACGTAATAGGCCAGGCCGGGACCCACGACGCTCACCCCGGCGGCCTCCACCCGGCGGCAGATCTCCAGGAACAGCGGCTGGATGACCGGGCCGATGTCCGCACCCTCATAGCTGGCCGCCCTGGCGCTGAGCTCGGCGACCCTGACCGCGTCCACCCTCTTGAGCACGACTTCGGCCGTCCGCATGTGCCCCTCCGTCTCGATCGTGCGCAATCGCGCCTCGACGCCCCGGAGCCTGGCCAGGTCGGCGCTGATCTGGGCCTCGAGCTGGGCGCGGCGCAGCCGTACCATGCCGTGCAGCTCCTCCGCGCTCACCTTCTCGTCCAGGATCGCCCTGACCTGCTCCAGTGTGAAGCCGAGGTCCTTGATGGCGACGATCCGGTTGAGCCTGGACAGCTGCGCGGCCTGGTAGGACCGGTAGCCGGTGACCGGGTCCACGTGCGCCGGGCGCAGCAGGCCGATGGCGTCGTAGTGGCGCAACATGCGTACGGACACCAGTCCGAGCCTGGCGAAATCTCCGATGCTGAACATGACGCCTCCAGGGATAGGGCCTGACACGGTGTCAGGGTCAACCTATGGCGATTCAGGGATTAATGGGGTATTTTTCGAAACATGGGCGACCGAACGTTCGGTAGGTCGATGGTGGACCTCACTGACCGGGACGCGGATGCTAACCAGCGGATCAGGACGGCGGCGGTGCTGCTGTTCGCCCGGCAGGGCTATGCGGCCACGAGCATCCGCGATCTGGCCAGAGCGGTCAACATGACCAATGCCGGGATATATCACCACGTGGCGAGCAAGGAGGCCCTGCTCGCCGACCTCATGCGCGTCGCCCAGCAAGGGCTGATCGACGCCACGGAGCGCATGCTGCGCGACGCCGAAAGCCCTGCCGACCGCCTCGCCCTGTTGATCAGCTCGCTCACCGCCGTCCATGCGCTCAGCCCCATGACCACCCGCGTCATGGACGGCGAGCTGCGCTCACTGACGCCCGGCTCCGCCGCCCGCGACGAGATCATCGCCCTGCGCGACGCGTACGAGGACTACTGGAGGGACGCCCTCGCACGAGGCGTCGAAACCGGGGCGTTCCGCGTCGCCGACCAGAAGCTGACCCGACTGGCCCTGATGTCCATGTGCACCGGCACCAGCGAGTGGTACCGCCCCGACGGGGCCTCCACGCTGGAGCAGGTGTGCGCCGAGTTCGTCACGATCGGCCTGGCCGCCGTCCGCGCGCCCGCCCGGGCCGAGGCAACCCTCGATCTCTCACTGCTGCCCGACTTCCCGTGGGAGCCGCCGGATGCACGAAACGATCCCCGACCTGATGAGGCACGCCGCTAGCACGTACGGCACGCGCGAGTTCCTCCGCTTCCCCGACACCTCGCTCACCTTCGAAGACGCCGACGCCCGGTCCGACGGCCTGGCCGCCGCCCTGATCGACAAGGGCGTCCGGCCGGGCGACCGGGTGGCGATCATGATGGACAATGTCCCTGACTGGCCGCTGAGCTGGCTGGCGATACTCAAGGCGGGCGCGATCACCGTGCCGGTGAACGTCCGCTACCGGGCCGCCGACCTGGAGCACGTCCTGCGCGACTCGGGCGCCGTGGCCACGCTGACCACCGAGGAACACGTCCCGCACATCCCGGGTACGGTCTACGTCCTCGGCTCGGTCCCACGCGCCAGGATCCCCGCCAGAACCCACGAGATCGCGAATTTTCAGTACACGTCGGGGACGACCGGGTTTCCCAAGGCCTGCATGCTCACCCACGACTACTGGCTCAGGACCGCCCGACTGGTCGCCGACCAGGTCCGCCTGCGCGACGACGACGTGATGCTGATCGCCCAGCCGTACTCGTACATGGATCCTCAATGGGTCACCCTCCTCTGCCTCATCGGCGGCATCCCCCTCGTGGTGCTCCCCCGCTTCTCCGCCTCCGGCTTCTGGGCCTCGGCCAGAGAGCACGGCGCGACGCTCACGTACGTGCTGGGCTCGATGCCTCTCCTGCTGCACAAGCAGCCGCCACACGCCGACGACGGCGCCGGGCGGCTGCGTCTGGTGCTCTGCTCGGGCATCCGCCCGGACCTGCACAGGGCGTTCGAGGAGCGCTGGGGCGCGCCGTGGCGCGAACTGTACGGCTCCACGGAGAGCGGCCCGGACCTGGGGGTGCCCATCGACGCCGAGGAGACGGTCGGCACCGGCGCCATGGGCCTCCCGTACCCGGGCAAGGAGGTCACGCTGGACGAGGAGACCGGCGAGATCCTGGTCAGAGGCGCGCCCATGATGAAGGGCTACTGGAACCACCCGGAGGCCACCGCCCACGCCTTCAGAGGCGGCTGGTACCACACCGGCGACCTGGGCTTCCGCGACGAGCACGGCTACATCCACCACGCCGGGCGATTGACGGACATGGTGCGCAGGGGCGGGGAGAACATCTCGTGCGCCGAGGTCGAAAGCGTGCTCACCCAGCACCCGGCGGTCCTCCAGGCGGCCCTCGTGCCCATCCCCGACGACCTGTGGGGCGAGCTTCCGAAGGCGTTCCTCCAGCTCCGCCCCGGTCACGCCGCCGACGAGGACACAGCCATGAGCGTGATCGAGCACGCCAGAGGCCGCCTGGCCCGCTTCAAGATCCCGGAGTATGTGGAGTTCGTGGAGGGGTTCGCGCTGACCCCGTCAGCCCGCATCGAGAAGCGCCACCTACTCCACCCGGAACGCGACCAGCGCGCCGCCCCAGCTCTGTTCACTGGCAAGGAGAGACCGTGATCGAAGTAACCGAACGCGACCAGGTCACCGTGATCACGCTCGCGCGCCCGGAAAAGCTCAACGCCCTCACCGCCGGCATGCGAAGGGACCTGGCCGCGGCGATCCGTGAGCACGGCGGGAGCGGCAGGGGCATCGTGGTCACCGGCACCGGACGGGCGTTCTCGGCCGGCGAGGACATCCACGAGGCGGCCGGCAAGTCGCTGGTCGAGGAGGTGGCGCTCTTCCACGACATGACCAGGGCGGTGCTGGAGACCCAGGTCCCGGTCGTGGCGGCGGTCAACGGCCTGGCCGTGGGCGGGGCCGCCGAGTGGACGCTCTGCTTCGACACCCGCATCGGCACCCCGGCGGCCGAGTACTTCTTCCCGGAGAACCACATCGGCCTGTCGATCTCGAACGCCGCCTGCTACCTGCTCCCCCGCCTGGTGGGCGCCAAGGCGCTGCGGCTGGTGCTCGACTCCACCCGCATGACCGCCGAGCAGGCCCTGGCCACGGGCCTGCTGGACGAGATCGTCGCCCCCGGGACGCTGCTGGACACGGCGATCGAGCGCCTGCACCACTGGACGCGGCCGGGCACCGCCACGGCGGTGCACCTCGGGCTGCTGCGCCCGCCCGTCGACGAGGTCGAACGGGCCTTCGCCAAGGAGACGGAGGCCGCCAAACAGGTGGAGGAGTCGGGGATCGCCCAGGCGGGCATGTCCCGCTTCGTCAACAGACCCAGGCGGTGAGGACCACCGCCGCCGAACGGCTCAGGCGATGACGATCGCGGCGACCAGGAGCACCCCGGCCGCCGCCAGCACCGCGATGGCGTCGTAGGACCACGTCACCCGGCCCGGCGCCGCCTCCTGGTCGCGGCGCCTGGCTGACTCGGCGCGCTCGCGGATCTGCTCGCCCACCCAGTCGGCGTGCGTCTTGCCCGTGAACGCCTCCGCCGCCGCCTGCTCCGCCTTCGACAGCGTGGGCTCGGTGCGGAGGCGCCCCCGCTCCTGCCTGGGCATCCCGCGCCGCTGTGCCCTGGCCCGCTCCCGAGCGCTGCTCATCGGCGTCCAGAGCCGCAGCACCCGCCCGTCGCCGTACGAGACGTTGATCGAGTGGGACACCGTCACGTCCTCGACCGAGGCCCACGGCAGGAAGGTGGTGCGGAGCGGGTTGCGCCCCACCAGCCCCTCCTCAGTGAACACCGTGGCGGGGCGCAGCGCGACCACATAGACGAACGCCGTCAGCGCGCCCAGCACGGCCAGCGCCACCAGCGACGACTTGCCGGTGTAGTGGGCGATCAGGTCCCACACGTTGAAGGCGACGAAGACCAGCCACACCCACGCCAGCACGAACGCGGTCCTGGACCGGTAAGTCTGCTTCACGGCTGCCACTTGAGCTGCGCGAATCCCGGCTTGATCACGCCGTTGATCAGCGCCAGCCGCTCGTCGAACGGGATGAACGCCGACTTCATCGCATTGACCGCGAACCACTGCAGGTCATCCCAGCCATAGCCGAATGCCTCGACCAGCTTGGCGAACTCCTGCGACACGCTGGTCGAGCTCATCAGCCGGTTGTCGGTGTTGACCGTGACCCGGAAGTTCAGGCGCCGCAGCAGCCCGATGGGGTGCTCGGCGATCGACGTGGCGGCCCCGGTCTGCAGGTTGGACGTGGGGCACATCTCCAGCGGGATGCGCTTGTCACGCACGTACGCCGCCAGCCGCCCCAGCTTGGTGGACCCGTCCCCGGCCACGGAGATGTCGTCGATGATCCGCACGCCGTGCCCGAGCCGGTCGGCGCCGCACCACTGGATCGCCTGCCAGATCGACGGCAGCCCGAACGCCTCGCCCGCGTGGATGGTGAAGTGGGCGTTCTCCCGCTGGAGGTACTCGAACGCGTCGAGATGCCGCGTGGGCGGGTAGCCCGCCTCGGCCCCCGCGATGTCGAACCCCACGACGCCCACGTCGCGGTAGCGCACGGCCAGCTCGGCGATCTCCATGGAGCGCGCCTGGTGCCGCATGGCCGTGAGCAGCGTGCCGACCCGGATGCCGCGCCCCTCGGAGCCCTGTCTGAACCCCTCGAGCACCGCCTCGACGACTTCGTCGAGGGTCAGCCCCATGGTGGTGTGCTGCTCGGGCGCGTAGCGCACCTCGGCGTAGACCACGCCGTCGGCTGCCAGGTCCTGGGCGCACTCGGCGGCCACGCGCTGGAGCGACTCGCGGGTCTGCATGACCCCGACGGTGTGCTCGAACGTCTCCAGGTAGCGCTCGAGCGAGCCGGAGTCGGACGCCTCCTCGAACCACTGGCGCAGGTTGTCGGGATCGGTGGTGGGCAGCCGATCGTAGCCGGTCTCCCTGGCCAGCTCGACGATCGTCTCGGCGCGGAGCCCGCCGTCGAGGTGATCGTGCAGCAGCACCTTGGGAGCCCGCCGGATCTCGTCAAGCGTGAGACTCATCTGGCCATGATAAGGGCGGACTCCCCATGCGGCTCAGTCGCGACCGGCGCTCTCCGGCGAGAAGGCGGGCAGGCACACCGCGATGTACTCGGCGCCCTCGGGACCCACGCTGTAGCGGACCTTCTCCCCCGGCGACGTCACCACCGACTGCCCGGCGGCGACCTGCGTCGTGCCCTCGGCGTGCTCCACCAGCAGCAGGCCACGCAGGACCACGGTGTACTCGGTGAACAGCGGCGTCTGCGGCGGCTCCTCCCAGCCGGGCGGAGCCGTCATGTGGGCTATGGAGATCGCGTCGTCACCACTGTTGACGCGGCCGATGTGCTCGTCGATGAGCTTTCCGCCGGGAACGGGTATGCGGGCCGGGGCCTCGATCTTTCTCACCACGAGGTCAGTGTGCCACGTCGATGATCAGCCGGCTGGGATCGCCCTGCTCGTTGAGCTGGAACGCCGCCTGCCTGGCCAGCACCAGGCCGATGCCGACGTGGCCCTCGAAGTCGCCGGTCTTGACGACGTCGGTGAGGTTGCCCAGGTTCGCGGGGAAGACGGGGCCGCCGGCCCACGTGGGCTTGCCGTTCTCGTCGTGGGCGTTGGCCGGGAAGAGCGTGACCTGGAGGTACGCGCCGCCGCGCACCTCGATGGGCTTGCCCGAGCCCTCCTCCAGGAACTGATCCACCCACCTGACGTTGTATCCGGGGACCTCGCCCTCGAGGTGGACGACCACGCGGTCGTACGTGTCGTGGGCGGCGTAGCGCACATCCGTCACCACGGCGGGCTCGATGCCGTCGCGCTGGACGTCCACCTCGGCGGTGCTCGTCGGCTTGCCGCCCTCATGCCTGGCCGTCCCGGTGGCGGACGGGGTGTCCGTCAGGACGGCCTGGGTGCCCGTGCCGCAGGCGGCGAGCAGCGCCAGGCAGGCGAACGGGAGGACGGCGCGGCAGCGCGACGACCGGCGCGCGGACGGGGATGACGAGCGCATGCCCGGTAGATGCCCAGGTTACGGGCCTGCAAGCGGCGGATCGGCGTGCTGGAATGAAAAAGGGGCCCGCCGGACTGGCGGGCCCCATGGTGAAGGACGGTCAGACGGTCTCGTACACCTGCACGTTCTCGTCGGCCTTCGTGACGGCCGCGGCCTTGCGGTTGCGCAGGCCGGTCGCCGCGATCGCCAGCCCGACCAGGGCCAGCACCAGCGACACCACGATCGCCGAGCGCAGCGCGCCGATCGAGAGCGTCTCGCCGCCGCCGCCCGAGGTGAGCACGGCGGTGACCACGGCCAGCACGATCGCGCCGCCCACCTGGCCGGAGGTGTTGAGCAGCCCGGAGGCCAGCCCCTGCTCGTCGTCGTCCACGCCGTTGGTGGCCTGGATGTTCAGCGCGGGGAACGACAGCGCGAACGCGATGCCCATGAGGATCATGCCCGGGATCACCATGCCGCCCAGGCTCGGGTCGCTGTCGATGCCGAGGAAGATCGCGTACCCGCCGGCCAGCGCCGCGGAGCCGATGACGATCAGCTTGCCGGTGCCGAACCTGTCGGCGAAGTCGCCCATCTTGGTCGAGGTGACCGCGACGAGCAGGCCCGCGGGCAGGAACGCCAGGGCGGTGCCCAGGGCCGACCAGCCGAGGAGGTTCTGGAAGTACTGCATGGCCACGAACTGGAACGCGACGTACGAGCCCATGAGGATCAGCAGCCCCAGGTTGGCCCGGACGATGTGGGCGGAGCGCAGGATGCCGAGCCGCACCAGCGGGTGGCGCATCCGCAGCTCGGCGAGGATGAACAGGCCGAGCAGCACGGCCACGCCCACCAGCGAGCCGATCGTCTGCAGCGAGGCCCAGCCGGCCTCGGGCGCCTGCACGACCGTGAACACCAGCAGCAACATGGAGGCGGTGATCAGCACCGCGCCGATCAGGTCGTGGCCGCCCTCGGCCCGCTCGTCCCGGCCGCGCAGCACCTTCGGCGCGACGAGCAGCGCGAGGACCGCGACGGGCACCGGCATCAGCAGCGTCCACCGCCAGCCGATCTCAGTGAGCAAGCCGGACAACACGAGACCGAGCGAGTAGCCGCTGGCGCCGCAGGCGGTGAAGATGCTCAACGCCTTGTTGCGCTCCGGGCCCTCGGGGAAGGTCGTCGTGATGATCGACAAAGCCGCGGGGGCGGTGAAGGCGGCGGCCACCCCCTTGACGAACCGGGCCGCGATCAGCAACCCGCCGTCGTCCACAATGCCACCGAGCAACGACGCCACGGCGAAGACGCCCAAAGCGGCCAGGAACACCCTGCGCCGCCCGAGCAGGTCGGCGGTCCTGCCTCCGAGCAACAGAAGACCGCCGTAGCCGAGCACGTAGCCGCTGACCACCCACTGCAGAGACGAGGTACTCAGGCCCAGGTCGTGCTGGATGGCGGGCAGGGCGACACCGACCATCGAGACGTCCAGGGCGTCAAGGAAAATCACTGCGCAGAGCACGGCGAGCGCGCCCCAACGGGATGAGGAAGAGGACATGGGACTGAACAATACATGCAGACGCATCTTATGCAAACGCATTTAATGCCGTTGCATGAGATTTAGCGAAGTGGTAACCTCCGCGACATGGACGAGGAGTTCGTGGTCGAGACCTGGCATTACGTCCTGGCCAAGCACGCCAAGGCCATGTGCGCGCTGGAGCGTGAGCTGGGCGATCGGCACGGGCTGGGACCGAGCGAGTTCGAGGTGCTCGATCGGATCGTCCATCACGACAGAAAGCTGCGCATCCAGGAGCTCTGCGACGAGGTCCACCTGAGCCAGAGCGCCCTGTCCCGGGTGGTCGCCCGCCTGGAGAAGGCCGCGCTCGTGTCACGCGGGGTCTGCGACGCGGACCGGCGCGGCGTGTTCGTGTGCATCACGGACGAGGGCCGCGCCCGCCACGCGGAGGCCCTTCCCACGCAGCGGGCCGTCCTGTCCGAGATCTTCGCCGACGCCCCTGCTCTCGTCCGCTGACGACGCCCGGCGTTACGCCCCGCGTCCCACCGACCGGGGCCGTTCAGAGGCGCGCCGCTCCGAAGGGGCGCCCGCGCACGCCGTACGGCCGGACGCGCCCCTTCGGATCACCGTGGAGACGGCTACGAGGCTGTGATGCGGTCGATGATCAGGGGAAGCAGCTCCTCGCCCGCCTCGCCCACCGCGTAAGCGCCCTCCAGCGCCTCCAGAGCCCGCGAGAACCGCTCCGTCTCGTCCGCGTGCAGCGTCAGCAACGGCTGACCCGCACGCACCAGGTCGCCGGGCTTGGCGTGCAGCGTTATCCCGGCCCCGAACGACACGGGGTCCTCCTTGCGCGCCCGCCCGGCGCCGAGCCGCCACGCCGCCAGACCCACCGCGTACGCGTCCAGCCGGGTCAGCACCCCGGACGAGGGCACCTCCACCGTCAGCGTCTCCGCGGAACGAGGCAGCAGCGCGTCAGGATCCCCGCCCTGCGCGCGGATCATGCGGCGCCAGGCGTCCATGGCCGACCCGTCCGCCAGAGCCTTGGCGGGATCCTTGCCGGACACCCCCGCGGCCTCCAGCATCTCGTGCGCCAGCCGTACGGTGAGCTCCACCACGTCGGCGGGCCCACCGCCCGCGAGCACCTCGACGGACTCCGCGACCTCCAGCGCGTTCCCCACGGCCCGTCCCAGCGGCCGGTCCATCGCCGTCAGCAGCGCCACCGTGCGCACCCCGGCGTCCGTCCCCAGGGCGACCATGGTCTCGGCCAGCTCGCGAGCCGCCGAAGGGGTCTTCATGAACGCCCCGGAGCCCACCTTCACATCGAGGACGAGCGAGCCCGTCCCCTCGGCGATCTTCTTGGACATGATCGACGAGGCGATCAGCGGGATCGACTCGACGGTGCCGGTGACGTCGCGCAGGGCGTACAGCTTCTTGTCCGCCGGGGCCAGCCCCGAACCCGCCGCGCACACGACCGCGCCCGCCGAGCGCAGGACCTCCAGCATCTCGCCGTTGGAGAGCGAGGCGCGCCAGCCGGGGATCGACTCGAGCTTGTCGAGCGTGCCGCCGGTGTGCCCGAGGCCGCGGCCCGAGAGTTGCGGCACGTACGCGCCGCAGGCCGCCACCAGCGGGGCCAGCGGCAGCGTGATCTTGTCGCCGACGCCGCCCGTCGAGTGCTTGTCGGCGGTCGGCCGGTCGAGCGCGGACCAGTCCATGCGCTCGCCGGAGCGGATCATGGCCTGCGTCCAGTCGGCGATCTCGCGGCGGTTCATGCCGTTCAGGAGGATCGCCATGGCCAGCGCGGACATCTGCTCGTCGGCCACGCCGCCGCGGGTGTAGGCGTCGATCACCCAGTCGATCTGGGCCGTGGTCAGCTCCCCGCCGTCACGCTTGGCGCGGATGACCTCGATGGCGTCCATCAGGCGCTCCGGCTGAGGTCGTGCGGGCCGAACGCGTACGGCAGGATCTCCGCCATCCGCTTCGGCCCGTCCACGGTCTCGACCAGCAGGTCGTCGCCGCCGAACTCGTAGAGGAGCTGGCGGCAGCGCCCGCACGGCATCAGCAGTTCGCCGTGCCCGTCCACGCAGGTGAAGGCCACCAGCCGGCCGCCGCCCGACGACTGGAGAGCCGACACCAGGCCGCACTCCGCGCACAGGCCCACGCCGTAGGAGGCGTTCTCGACGTTGCAGCCGGTGACGACCCTCCCGTCGTCCACCAGCGCCGCCGCTCCCACGGGGAACTTCGAGTAGGGCGCGTACGCGTTACGCATGGCCTCCGAGGCCGCGTCCCGCAGGCCGTCCCAGTCGATGGTGGTCAATGTTGCTCCCCCCGGCGATAGCGCACGCCGTCGGCCTTGGGCATCCGCAGCCGCTGCGAAGCCACCAGGAGCACGAGCAGCGTGAGCACGTGTGGTGTGATGAAGACGAATTCGTTCGGCAGCTGGTCGACGGCCAGCCAGAGCCAGAAGAGCACGGCCATGCCGGCGGCGGCGACCGCCATCAGCGTGTACTCCTTGGCGCCCCTGGCCGCCAGATCGGCGGGCCGGCCGGGCGCGAGCGTCCGGCGGACCATGACGCCCAGGTAGATGAGCAGCAGCACGGCGCCGAACAGGAAGAACGAGGTGATCGACCCGGTGCTGCGCAGCTGCAGGCCGTCGGCGTAGCCGAACAGTGAGGCGCCGATCGCGAGCCCGCCGGGACGCCAGTTGCCGAAGATCATGGCGGCCAAGCCGATGAAGCCGCGCCCCGCCGTCTGGCCCTCGACGTACTTGGTGGAGACGAAGACCAGGAACACGCCGCCGAGCCCGGCGAACGCGCCGGAGATCACGACCGCGAGGTACTTGATCAGATAGACGTTCACGCCCAGCGACTCGGCCGCCCAGGGGTTCTCACCCGCCGAGCGCAGCCGCAGGCCGAACGCCGTGCGCCAGAGCACGTAGAACGTCAGGGGCAGCAGCAGGACCGCCAGGATGACCAGCACGTTCACATTGTGCGTGAGCCCGCGCAGGATGCCCGCGAGGTCGGAGAGCAGGAACCAGTGCGTGCCTTCCAGCTTGCCGAGCAGGTCCGGCCCGTCGGACAGCAGCGGCAGGCTGACCGACGGCGCGGGCGAGGTGATCGCGGGTGAGCTGGTGATGCCCGCCCCGGCGTCGGCCGCGGGGGTGCCCTCCTTGAAGAGGACCTCGGACAGGAAGCGGGTGACGCCGGGGCCGAGCAGGTTGATCGCGACGCCGCTGATGATGTGGTCGACGCCGAAGGTCACGGTCGCGACCGCGTGGATGAGCCCGCCGAGCGCGCCGCCGAGCAGCCCCGCCAGCAGCGCGGCCACGGCGCCCCACTGGTATCCGGCCCAGCCGGCGAACCAGGTGCCGAGCACCATCATGCCTTCGAGGCCGATGTTGACCACGCCCGCCCGCTCGGCCCACAGGCCGCCGAGACCGGCCAGGCCGATCGGCACCGCCAGCAGCAGCGCGGCGGCGAACGTGCCGGAGGAGGTGATGTCGTCCTGGCCGGACACGACGCGGACCAGCGACATCAGCAGGATGAGCGCGGCGACGCCGACGAGCGCCACGTGGTACTTGCCAAGCCTGGTCATGCTGCCACCTCAACCGGAGTGTTCCTGCCGAGCTGCTGGGCGGCCCGCCGTTCTTCGAGTCTGAGCGCCAGCCGGTTCGTCACCTCGTTCGCCACGACGACCAGCAGGACGATCACGCCCTGGATGATCGTGATGACGGACGGCGGGATGTCCGCGAACTGCAGCGCGCCCTGCGCCCGGTCGAGGAAGGCGAACAGCAGCGCGGCGATCGCGATGCCGACCGGCTTGTTCCTGCCGAGCAGCGCCACCGCGATGCCGAGGAAGCCCAGGCCCGCGGTGAAGTTGGAGTTGAACGCGCCCTTGTCGCCGAGGATCTCGGGCAGCCCGATGAGGCCGGCGATCGCGCCGGACAGCACCATCGCCGCGATGATCATCTTCTTGGGGTTCACGCCGGAGGCGAGCGCCGCCGGGCCGTTGAGGCCGCTGGCCTTGACGTTGAAGCCGAACCTGGTGCGCTCCAGCAGCACCCAGATCGCCACGCCGAGCAGGATCGCCATGATCAGGAAGCCCCACAGGCCGCCGCCGCGGGTGGGCGGCAGCAGGCCGAACCCCTCGAACAGGAAGTTCAGGTTGGGGAACATGCCGGAGTCGGGCAGCGCCGGCGTGGTCGTGGTGAGCTGGCCCTCGGCCCGCTGTCCCGCGAAGGGGCCGCGGACGAGGTAGGAGGCCAGGTTGATCGCGATGTAGTTCAGCATGATCGTGGCGATGACCTCGTTGACCCCTCTGGTCACCTTCATGACCGCGGGGATCAGCGCGTACAGGCCGCCGACGGCCGCCGCGACCAGGATGATCACACCGATCTGGATCGGCGCGGGCGCCTGGAACGTCGAGCCCACGTACGCCGCCACAATGGCCGCGAGCCGGTACTGGCCCTCGACGCCGATGTTGAAGAGGTTCATGCGGAAGCCGACGGCCACCGCCAGGCCGGCGATGAACAGCGGCACCGCCCGGTTGACGAAGGCAGCGATGCCGTTGGAGACCGCCCGCGGGGTCGCGCCGAAGTCGAAGAAGGCGGCGAACGCGTCCAGCGGGCTGGCACCCGCTGCGACGATCGCCACGCTGGAGATCGCGATCGCCAGGATGATGGCGATGACGGCGCCCGCCACGGTGAGCAGCGCCCGGTTGAGCCCGGCGGGCATCACGTCTCCTCAGTTCCGGCGATGGCGCCGGTCATGTAGCCGCCCAGCCGCTCGGGCGTGATGTCGGAAGGATCGAGAGAGGCCACGAGCCGGCCGCGGTAGATCACCCGCAGCGTGTCGGACAGGCCGATCAGCTCGTCGAGGTCGGCCGAGATGAGCAGCACGGCCAGCCCGGCCGCCCTGGCGTTGCGCAGGTGGTCCCAGATGGCGGCCTGCGCGCCGACGTCCACGCCGCGCGTGGGGTGGGCGGCGATGAGGAACTTGGGCTCGCCGCTCATCTCCCGGCCCACGATCAGCTTCTGCTGGTTGCCGCCCGACAGTGCCAGGGCCAGGGTGTCGACGCTGGGCGTGCGTACGTCGTAGTCCCTGACGATGCGCTCGGTGTCCGCCTTGGCGGCCCGGCGGTTGATCCAGATGCCGCTGCGGGCGGGCTTCCTGGTCTGGTGGCCGAGCACGCGGTTCTCCCACAGCGAGGCCTCCAGCAGCAGGCCCTGCCGGTGCCGGTCCTCCGGGATGTAGCCGATCCCGGACTCCCTGCGCCTGAGCGTGGACCAGGCGCTGATGTCCTGCCCGTCCAGCCCGATGCCGCCGTGCGCGGGCCTGATGCCCATGATCGCCTCGATCAGCTCGGACTGGCCGTTGCCCTCGACCCCGGCGATGCCGAGGATCTCGCCCTTGTGGATCTCGAACGACACGTCGTCGAGGAGCAGGCGCTTGCCCTCTTCGCGCAGCTTGCCGAGGTCGGCGCCCGGGTGGTGGCCGTCGGCCTCCACGGTGAGGTGCTCGACCTTGAGCGCCACGACGTCGGTCACCGTGGACTCGCGGGTCTCGGGCGTGGGCAGCTCGCTGCCGACCATCAGCTCGGCGAGCTGGCGCGCGGTGACCTCGCCGGGATCCACGCTCGCGACCGTGGTGCCGCGCCTGATCACGGTGATCGCGTCGGCGATGCCGAGCACCTCGTCGAGCTTGTGCGAGATGAAGATGACGGTCAGGCCGTCGGCCTTGAGCTCGCGCAGGTTCTGGAAGAGCTCCTCGACCTCCTGCGGCACCAGCACAGCCGTCGGCTCGTCGAGGATCAGGATGCGGGCGCCGCGGTAGAGGACCTTGAGGATCTCCACACGCTGGCGGTCGCCGACGCCGAGGTCCTCCACGAGCTTGTCGGGGTCGACCCGCAGCCCGTGGTTCTCGGCCAGCTCGGTGATGCGTTTCCTGGCGGAGCCGGTGTCGAGCCTGCCGCCCTTCTTCGGCTCGGCGCCGAGGACGATGTTCTCCAGCACGGTGAGGTTGTCGGCCAGCATGAAGTGCTGGTGGACCATGCCGATGCCCACGTCGATGGCGTCGCTGGGCGTGCGGAAGCTCACTTCCTCGCCGTTGACCCTGATGGTGCCCTCGTCCGGCTTCTGCATGCCGTACAGGATTTTCATCAGCGTGGACTTGCCCGCGCCGTTCTCCCCGACGATGGCGTGCACGGTGCCCTGCTGGACGGTGATGCGAATGTCATGGTTCGCGATGACACCGGGGAAACGCTTGGTGATGCCCTCCAGCTCTACGGCGGGTTTCACCGTGGCCAGGGTGTCAGCACTCATTGCCTCTCCTAGCGGGGGGCGGGGGGATAGACAGAAGGCCCGAAGTCAGGACTCCGGGCCCTCAGCTGTCACTCCTACCCCGATTACGGCTTCGACGGAACCGTGATTTTGCCGTCGACGATGTCTTTCTTTGCCGCGTCGAGCTTGTCCTTGATGTCGTCGATCTCGCCGCCGGTGGTGGACAGGCCCACGCCGTCGACCTTGAGGTCGTACGTGACGTTGGTGCCGCCCTTGGCGCCACCCTGGAAGGCCTTGATGAACTCGAAGACACCGACGTCGACGCGCTTGAGCATCGAGGTCATGATGACCGGCTGCAGGTCGGCTTCCTTGACCGTCTGGCGCTGGTCGGAGTCGACGCCGATGGCCTTCTTCTTGGCCGCGGCCGCCGCCTGGAACACGCCCAGGCCCGAGTCGCCGGAGGCGTGGTAGACGATGTCGGCGCCGTCCTGGTACATCTTCTCGGCCGCGACCTTGCCGCTGGCCGGGTCCTTGAAGCCCTTGAAGTCGCCGTCGGGCGAGAGGTACTTGATGTCGACCTTGATGTCCGGCTTGACCGACTTCGCGCCCGCCACGAAGCCCGCCTGGAACTTCTTGATCAGGTCGTTCTCGACGCCGCCGACGAAGCCGAGGTGGTCGGCCTTCGTCTTGCTCGCGGCGGCCACGCCCGCCAGGTAGGAGCCCTGCTCCTCGGCGAACAGCAGACCGGTCACGTTGGGCCCGTTGGAGGCGGAGTCGACGACCGCGAACTGGATGTCCGGGTATTCGGCCGCCGTCTTCTTGATGTCGTCGCCGTAGGCGAAGCCGACACCGATGATCGGGTTGTAGCCCGCGTCGGCGAGCTGACGCAGGAGGTCACCGCGGTTTGAGCCGTCGGCCGCCGGACTCAGCTCCTTGATGTCCGCGCCGAGGTCCGTCTTGGCCTTCTCCAGACCGGCGTAGGCGGCGTCGTTGAACGACTTGTCACCCCGACCGCCGACGTCGAACGCCAGCCCCACCTTGAGCGCACCCTTCGGCGCCTCACTGCTCGCGCCTGCGCTGGGCGCCTCGCTGGCTGTGGTACCCCCACCACTGCCGCCGCAGGCCGCCGCTGCCATGAGCATGACGCCGGCCACGGAGCCGATCGCCATCCTGTTGAATCGCTTGCCGAGCAAGGCGACTCCCTTCCATTTCCCCGTCGTCCTCGCCGCTGTCAGGCCCAAAGAACGTACGGCACCTGCACGGAAGATAGTTGCTTGACCAGGGCGAACCAAACTGGCGCACAGGGTCGAAACCGCTCCGTTATCGACATCACTCGCGTCCGTGACCTGAAGCACGATTCCGGACACATGCCGCGACGCAGAGGAAGTTTTGCCCAACTTTGACCTCTTGTGTTGCGGCGGATCCTAACGGAGATTCCGACAGACGGTGGAAGTCTTAATCCTGGAGTCCCGAATGCATCCTTGGAAGGTCTTATCCGTGCCCTTGGCCGCGCTGCTCGTCGTGGCCTTGAGCGGCACCACCCCCGCCACCGCCGGCACCCCCGCCATCAAGATCGAGAACAACGCCACCCAGCCGGTCTTCTCCAGGGCCGACGCCGTCAAGCAGACGGTGTTCGTCGAGGTCGAGGGGACCGACAGCGACAACGACGGCAAGCCCGACCGCGTCGCCGTGGACATCCTGCGGCCCAAAGAGACCGACCAGGGGCTGAAGGTCCCGGTCATCATGGAGGCCAGCCCGTACTACGCCGGCGGCAACGACGTCGCCAACCACCCCGTGGACGTGGACGAGAACGGCAACCCGCTGCCCGCCATGGTCGCGATGGCGAACAAGTCGGCCGCCGGGCCGTTCGACGGCTACTACGACAACTACTTCCTGCCTCGCGGGTACGCCGTCGCGCTGGTGGAGAACCTCGGCAGCGGCCGTGCCACCGGCTGCCCCACCTCCGGCGACCGCAACGAGACAGCCGGTCCGAAGGCCGCGATCGACTGGCTGAACGGCCGTGCCAAGGGCTTCGACGCCGACGGCAACCCGGTCAAGGCCACCTGGTCCACGGGCAAGGTCGGCATGATCGGCGTCTCGTACAACGGCACGCTGCCCAACGCGGTCGCCGCGACCGGCGTCGAGGGCCTGAAGACGATCGTCCCGATCGCCTCGATCTCCAGCTGGTACGACTACTACCGCGCCAACGGCGGCGTCCTCGCGCCCGGCGGATTCCAGGGCGAGGACCTGGACGTGCTCGCCAAGTACGTGCTGACCAGGGAGAACGGCCAGCAGGCCTGCGGCGCACTGATCGACGGGATCACCGCGGCCCAGGACCGCGTCACCGGCGACTACAGCCCCTTCTGGGACGCCCGCAACTACCTGAACGACGTCGGCAAGGTCAAGGCCAGCGTCTTCCTCGTGCACGGGCTCAACGACTGGAACGTCAAGACCAAGCAGTTCGCGCAGTGGTGGCACGCCCTGGCCAAGCGGCATGTGCCACGCAAGATCTGGCTGCACCAGGGCACCCACATGAGCCCCTTCAACTTCCGCGCGGCCGAGTGGCTGCGCCAGCTGCACGGCTGGTTCGACTACTGGCTGTACGGGATCGACTCGGGCATCATGCGCGAGCCTCAGGCCGACGTGGAGCTCGTGCCCGGCCAGTGGGGGCAGCACGCCTCCTGGCCGCTGCCCGGCTCGGCCACGGTGCCCCTCTGGCTGGGCTCGGGCTCGAAGCTGGGGCTGGTGCCGAGCCCGCGATCGGCCAAGGAGACATTTGTCGACCAGAAGGTCAGGACGGCCGAGCAGCTGGTGGAGGCCACCGGGACAGACCCGAACCGGCTGGCGTACGTGACCGGTGACCTGCCCGCCGACGTGCGGATCTCCGGCACGCCCACAGTGTCGGTGCGGGCCTCGCTGAAGGACGGCGCGTCGCCCTACCTGACGGCGTTGCTGGTGGACTACGGCACGGACGTCCGCGCGAACGGCACCCTGCTCTCGACGGGCCAGACCTACTGCTACGGCCAGGGCGTCCCGGGTGACACGGGCTGCACGACGCTCAGGACGCTCGGCACGGCCACGACCCCGTACAAGATCGTCACGCGGGGCTGGCTCGACGTCCGCAACCGCCACCGCGCCGACCGGACCGAGGCCCTGCGCCCCGGCAAGGAGTACTCCTTCACCTGGGACTTCCAGCCGACGGACTACCTGTTCAAGAAGGGTCACCGGCTGGGCCTGGTGATCATCTCGACCGACTACGACTACACCCTGCGCTACCCGCCGGGCACCAGGATCACGCTCTCGCCGGGGCAGTCGTCGCTGCGGCTGCCCGTGACCTTCGGCCTCTGAGGTGACGATCGGTCGTCGCCGCCGCGCCTGCGGCGGCGACGGCCGTCATATGGCCCTGGTCTGCCGCTCGAGCTCCTCGGCCTTGAGAATGGGCGTCACGCATGCCCAGGCCGAGTCGAAGTGGCTGATCAGAGCGTCGATGATCTCCGCGTTGTAGGTGAGGAAGACGACCGTGCTGTCCCTGACTCCAGGGCCGGGCGTGGTCTCTATGCCGAGGATCGCCGCCACCCGGTCGAAGACCTGGTACGACACGAGCGTGTCGAACTTGTCGACTATCCCGATCTTCACCCGGCCCTCCTCCCCACTCGTCTTGAGCAGGGTCACGAGGTGCTCGCGGAAACGCGGGCGCAGCTCCTCGCCCGTGATCCGCCAGTATCTGCTGAGGCTGCCCAGCCGAAGGGCCTGCTCGGTGGCGGCCAGATAGTCCGTCTGCTTGGATGCCGGGTCGGAGAGCTGGTCCTGCCTGGCCCTGCCGATGACCCGGATGTGCCGGCTGGTCGCGACCAGCCCGTTGACGATGTCCATGCCACCGCTGTGCTCGTCGAGCCGGAGCAGGTGAGCGGCCTGCACCAGTTCGCTGACGTGCACCTCGATCCGCGTCAGGCGGTTGTGGACGAACGCCGAGGCGAAGACCGCGGCCAGGAAGAGCCCCACCAGGGCCCACTGGGGCGGTCCCGCGCCGGAGGAACTGGCGAGGTTGGACAGCACCAGCCCGAATGAGGCGCCGACGAGACCGGCGATGATCGGGCTGCCGACGAGCTGCGAGTAGAACCGATTGGTGGCGCGGCGGGTCGTGCGGAACAACGCCATACGAACCTCATCCCTCGTCGAAAGTCATCCGCTTGCTCACCCGGTGGTGTGTCCGCCCGGCGATGAGAAAGGGATCGCGGTCCACGGTGAACCCGAAAAGCCGGGCCAGACCCAGCGCGGAGGTCTGCGCCGTCGCCTCGACGAGGTCGTATTTCCGCACATGCGCCACCCGCAGCATGGAGGCGACGAGCAGGAAGCCGATGCCTTGTTTACGCATCTCGGGAACCACGGCGAGGCGTTGCAGATGGTTTTCTGCCATCCGAGCGCTGCCGACTGGAATGCCGTCCTTCGTCTCGACGAGGAAGTGTATGCAATAGTCATCGCTGCCGTCCTCGTCGAGTTCTCTCGGTATCCCCTGCTCCCGCTGGAAGACTTCACGGCGGATGATGCGGACATTTCCCCCCAGCTCCGGCCAATACCCTTCGCGAAGCACAAAGGTATCTAAGAGCTCCATTTCCCCTCCCGCCCCATGGCCAGACCATGCTAAACCAGCCTAACTCTCTGGCTCCGATCGGGAAGTCGATGTTTCCGATCCGATATGCGGGTCAGGACCAAAGAATGAGATCACCATTGTCGGTTATCCCGACGAAAAATGAGACGGTGATCCGCCGGCCGTCGCCGGGGCGGACGGCATGTAAATTGCGGGAGTCGAATATGACGACGTCGCCGGCATTCGGCTTGATCACGGCGGACGGGCATTCCGCCACGACTGCCGGGTCGTACCCGACGCCGACGCGGTGGCGCTCATCGGCGGGGCTCCGCCGCTTCTGCCAGATCACGGTCTCCCCGCCGGCTCGCGGCGCCGCGATGAACAGGTTGAACCCCAGTTGCACCACCGGCGGCTGCTCGAACAGCGCCCGGCCGTACTCGAAGACGACGTCGTCGCAGTGCACCACCGCGCCGTGGCTCAGTTCGCGGACGATCCCCCAGTAGAGCGGGCGCCCGCCCGCGCGGGCCGGCCCGATGTCCCCCGGCCAGGCCTGGCGCAACAAGTCGGCACAGGAGCTTCTGACGCGCTCGCAGTCGGGGTCGCCGCGCCAGAAACCGAGCGCGTCCTCACTGCGCCGCCAGTAGCCGGCGTCGATGCCGCCGTTCTCGCGCGCCTCGTTGAGGCTCGGCCCGAGGCGCGCCGCCGGCAGCCGATAGCGCTCGATGTCGTAGTCGTCGAAGCGCTGCCGCGCGACCGCCGCGCACACGACCGCGCACATTTCCGGCGACAGAGCACCTCGAATGTGCACGCCCGCCACCTCGCAATCGGCGAGGCGCTGGAGATCCTTGCCGTCCAGCAGGTCACAGACGAGGACGGGGAATGCTTCCTGCTCGAATGGCATGAACGCCCCCGGGGGTGAGATCCCTGGCCACGCCAAGTATCACACGAGCGCACATGGCCGTCGATGCGGCTCAGCGGCCGAGCTTTCGCACCGCCACGTCCCGCAGATATGAGTTCCGGAAGTCGGTGTTCTCCCCTATTCCGGCGTTTCCGTCGGAGATGAACCGGGCGGACAACGGCTTGCCATATTTCAGGGACAGCGCCCGCAGGAGTTTCAGCACATCCAGAACCACCTCGGGATCCTCGTCGGTCCCGATGGGATAGGTGTCGATGCCGAGGCCGGAATGCATGGACAAATAGAGGTTCGTGGCGAGGTCGAAGTTGCCCTTCTCGTACTCGATGCTCAGTTCGAAGTCCTCAAGGCACGGGAACATGAGCCCGCAGAGCCCGACCGGCTTCGGATTGTGCTGCTTGACGAACGTGGTGGTGCGTACGTAGAAGTCGGTGATCAACGATCGCCGCAGGTCTCCGCAGCGTTTGCCGACGAAGTCGATGAGGCTGCCCGCCCCGGAGCCGAGGGGCGCGACCGAGGAATCAATCCCCAGAAAGCCCGGCATATCCCCCAGCGCCGCGACTATCTCCTCCCAGGCGGACCGCATCCTCGCGAACCACTCTTCCTGCGACTCGCAGCCGGCGGCCAGGTCCGTCGGCTGCAGGCCGACGGAGAAACCCGGCCGCTCATAAGCCGCGGAGGGGAAGAACGGACTGGACGGCACGTTGCTGAAGACGTAGGAGAAATAGAACGTCTTCGGCGCCGCCTCCCGGACGAACCTCATGAGCAGCGCGACATGGTCCAGCGTCGGCTCTTCATCGGTCAGGTCCAGGTGGCAGCACATGCGCTCACTCGCGTAAAAGGCGTCGAGCTGCCGATGAATCTCTTCTGCGGACAATCTGCCGACGCTCGGATAGATGTCCATCCCGTCGGTGAACCGGGCCAGCTCCGCCATGGCGACCGGAGCGACAATTCTCCTGGTCTGAATGGTGTAGCCGGCGTCGGACAGGCGCCTTTCGACCTTTTGCTGCGCGCGCAATACGTCGTCGTGCGGATTACGGCTGAACATGCAGACCGTCCGCACCAAACGCTCCATCCGGCACCGCCCCTGTCTGGTGATGGCCTTTAACCGATTATCCCGAGGTGCGCAGCTGCGAAACAGTCACAACTGTGCACCCTCCCACAGCGAGGTAAAGGTGGTGGTGGCCAAGGTACGCACGCCGACGCCGATCGCCCGCTCGTCGATGTCGAAAAGCGGATGATGAATGTCGACAGCGGGCGCGTCCGGGCCCCGCGTGCCGAGCCGGGCGAGCGCCCCGGGGATGGACTCCACGTACCAGGAGAAGTCCTCACCGCCGAGACTCTGCGGGGTGGGAACCACCGCCGTGCTGCCGAGCACCCGCGTCGTCGCGTTGCTGAGCATCTCGATGCTGGAGGCCTCGTTGACGGTCGGCGGCGTGCCGCGGCGGTAGTCGAGGTCGACCTCGACGCCGTACGGCGCGGCCACCGACTCCACCAGCGCCTTGATCAGGTCCGGCGCCTGGTGCCACGCCGCCTCGTCCAGCGAGCGAACGCTGCCCTGCACGAAGCCTTCGTCGGGGATCGTGTTGAAGGCCGACCCGGCGGTGATCTGCCCCCACACCAGGCTCAAGCTGGAGCGCGGATCCACCCGGCGGGAGAGCGCGGCGGGCAGCTCGGTCACGAGCTTGCTCAGCGCGTAGACGACGTCGACGGTCAGATGCGGCCGGGCAGTGTGCCCACCGGGCCCGGTCACCTTGATCTTGATGTGGTCGCAGGAGCCCGTGATGGGGCCCACCCGAAGCCCGAGCTGCCCGACGTCGATGCGCGGGTCGCAGTGCAGGGCGAAGATCCGGTCGACGCCGGAGATCCCGCCGTCCTTCATGACCTCGAGCGCGCCGCCGGCGACCTCCTCGGCCGGCTGGAAGATCAGCCGCACCCGCCCCGGCAGCGCACCCTGGCGCGCCTGCTCGGCCAGGAACAGGCCGACCCCCAGCACGATCGCCGTGTGAGCGTCGTGGCCGCACGCGTGGCAGACACCGCGGTTCCTGGAACGATAGGGAACGGTCTTCTCGTCCTCCATCGGCAGGGCGTCGATGTCGGCACGCAAAGCCACGGTCGGACCGCCCTCGCCGCCGATGTCGGCCCACAAACCAGTGCCACGTGTCAGGAGATGGGGAGACAGGCCCGCGCCCGCGAGCCGCTCGGCGATCCGCTCGGTCGTGCGCTGCTCGTTGAAGGCGACCTCAGGGTGCATGTGCAGGTCACGACGGAAGGCGATGAGCTCAGGCTCCATCTTCTGGAGAAAGGCATCGAGCTGCCCGACGAGATCGCGTCCTGCCGGGCCCTCCGGAGTCGACTCTTCCTCAACGACTCTCGACAACATGTCCAATGCCTTCCATCCTCACACATCTGACTCAGTGTCACCGTCCCGGCCGCCCCATGAGACGTGCACGCTCCGCCTACTGTTACGAATGCGCACTCAGGCCCGGGTCACGGGTGCAACTGCATGTGAGCTAAGCGTCGGGCACACGCCGAGGCCGGTAAGCCACCTGGCGCTCCGATAGTGCCTTGACTCTATCTCGCCGCCGACCCTGCAGGGAGTTTTCTACCCTAAAGATAGCCGACAGCATGACCGTAACCAGCGGTCGTCACGTTACGTGAACGTCAACGCGGCCCGGAAATAGTCACAACGGATCAGTAGATCATGACCCGATGCTGTCAGTTCAAACGTGGTCAGCGATTACGAATCCTGTCACCTTCTGTCATGGTCATGCCACTTCAGCGCTGGCTGCATTTGAGAAGAATGCGTGTTTCACTCGCAATATGATCACTAATATCCCGTTCGGGGAGAAGTGTGCTGGGTTGAGCATCTTCGAGCCGGGCGAGGGGACCATGGTGGTCGTACCCTCGCTCTCCCTTCCGCAGGATGAGCTTCGCCGGATCACGGCAGCCAGATCGTACGAGGAACGCCTGCTGTTCCTGCTGCTCACGCTCCGCGAACCCGGGGTCAAGGTGATCTACCTCTCCTCTGCCCCCATCGATCCCGACATCATCGACTACTACTTCGCGTTCCTGCCCGATCCGGATGACGCCGCCAAGCGGCTCACGCTCATCAGCCTCGACGACCCCTGGTCACAACCGCTGACCAAGTCCCTGCTCGCCCGTCCCGACGCGCTGGAGCAACTGCGCGCGGCCATCGAGGGCGACGCCTGGCTGGTGCCGTTCGTCCTCAGCGAGCTCGAGGAGGAGCTCGCCTCGTTACTCAATGTTCCGCTCTACGGCCCGGCCACCGCTCTGGCCTATTACGGCTCCAAGAGCGGGGCGCGCGAGGTCGGCCACGAGGCGGGTGTGCCCATGCCACGCGGCTTCGGCGACGTGCGGAACGTGCTCGAACTCGAGGAGGCGATGGAGGCGCTGCCGGGCGAGCGGGTGATCGTCAAGCTGAACGACGGCTACTCCGGGCTCGGCAACGTGATCGTCACCAAGGCCGACAGGTCGCAGACCAGCTTCTCGGCGGCCGGCGAGACCTGGGACAGCTTCACCGCGAAGGTCAGAGATCGCGGGGCGGTGGTCGAGGAGTTCATCGAGCACCGGCCGCTGTACTACCCGAGCGCGCTGGCCCACATCACGCCCAGCGGCGACGCCCGGGTGCTGGCCACGCACGACCAGGTGCTCGGCGGCCCGAACGGCCATGTCTACCAGGGCTGCACGTTCCCTGCCGCGCCCGAGTACCGCGCCGAGGTGGGCGCGTCGGCCGAGCGGATCGCGCGCGTCCTGGCGGAGCGGGGCGTGGTGGGGCTGTTCGGGATGGACTTCTTCGCGCTGAAGGCCGACGCCGGATACGCGGCGCTGCTGTGCGAGATCAACCTGCGGATCGGCGGCACCACGCATCCGCTCGGCGCGGCCGTGCTGACGACCGGGGCCTCGTACGACCCGGCCACCGGACTCCTCATGTCCGGAAATCAGCCGAAGTACTACACCGCGACCGACAACTGCTCCTCCTCCTGCCTACGCGAGCGCACCCCGGGCGAGGTCATGCGTACGGCCGAGCGGCTCGGGGTCGGCTTCGACGCCGAGCGGCGCACCGGAAACGTCTTCCACCTGCTCGGGGCCATCCCCGAGCACGGCAAGCTGGGCTTCACCTCGATAGGCGACTCACGCGAGGAGGCCGACGAACTGCACGCCCTCACCCGGCGTCTCCTGTGCGGCCCTTGACGGACCCGCCGGGTGCCTTCTTCGTGGCACCCTGGAGGCCGCGCCAGCCGATGATCCCCAACACGACGGCGAGCACGATGTTCACCGCGATCAAGATGCCGTGCACCACGTAAAAGCTGGTCGGATGCCCGTCGGCCAAGTTAAACCCGAGGTTCACCCATTCGAAAATCATGAATACGCCCAGGATGATGAGGAATCCGGCGATCTTTCGGGACATCAGCGCCTCTCTTGTATCAAAGGTGGATCTTCGGGGGATGTGTCGCCACATGGGCATTCACACGAAGCTACGCTGAGACCGCCATGTGGACGAAAATCGTGCCGGTCACGGCACTCCTCGCCTCAGTCTCGCTCATCGGCGGGACCGCGTATGCCGCGCCGACCACGCCGGTCGGCGGCGAGGCGCTGGGCAGCCGCGGTCTGGTGGCGCCCCAAGGCGTCAAGAAGCCGCCCAAGAGCGAGGCCACGTCGTACGTCATCGCCGACGTGGAGACGGGTGACGTGCTCGCGGCCAAGGACGCCCACGGGCGCTACCTGCCGGCCAGCACGCTCAAGACGCTGACCGCGCTCACCCTCATTCCCAAGCTGGACAAGAACCGCAGGATCCGTCCCAGCGACAACGCCTGCAACCAGGAGGGCTCGGCGGTCGGCCTGTCGCCCAAGGCGACGTACAAGGTCGACGACCTGTTCAGGGCGCTGATGATGTCGTCGGGCAACGACGCGGCCATGGCACTGGCGGAGACGAACGGCGGCCTGGCCAAGACCATGCGCGACATGAACGCCGAGGCCAAGCGGCTGCAGGCGTACGACACCGTGGCCAAGACACCCAGCGGGCTGGACAAGCCGGGACAGAGCAGCTCGGCGTACGACCTGGCGCTGATCGCCCGGGCGGGCCTCGCCAATCCCGCGTTCCGGGGATACATCGCCACCAAGACCGCCAACTTCCCCGCTCCAAGGGGCCATTACGAGATCAGCAACCACAACAAGCTGCTCGGGCGCTACAAGGGCATGATCGGCGTCAAGAACGGCTGGACCTCCAAGGCCCTGGGCAGCTTCGTCGGCGCGGCGACCCGCGACGGGCACACGATCGTGGTGACCGTCATGCGGCACGAGGGCTCCTTCTGGGACGAGGTGTCGCAACTGCTCGACTGGGGCTTCTCGGTCAGGGGCCAGGCCAGGCCGGTCGGGAAGCTCGTGGATCCGGTCCCGGACGCCCAGGCCGCCCCGCGGGCTTCGGCCCCGGCCGGGCAGGTCACGCCGGCCGCCCAGCCGCCGCTCCTGAACGACACCGCCAAAAAGAGCGATTCCAGCAATCTGATTGGTTTCGTGGTGATCGGTGGAGGGTTGCTGTTCGGGCTGATCTGGCTCGGATACGGCATCCGCCGCCGTCGCCGCGGCGGGTCACGCGCCTGAGGCCGCCGCCGGCCCCGCGCCCGAGGACGGGATCGGAGAGGGGGCCGGCGGGGGGCAGTAGCCGGCGGTGGCCGTCCAGGCGGCGACGTAGAGCACCAGCCTGGCCGAGAAGTTGATCCAGATGAGCAGCCCCACGATGACGGCGAACGTGCCGTAGACCGGGTTGCCCAGCGTCTGCCCCAGCAGTAACGTCGCCACCTGCTTGAGCAGCCCGAACCCGATCGCGCCCAGCAACGCCCCCTTGGCGATCACCCGGAACGGCTGGGTCGGCCTGGCCACCCACCCGAGCAGGATCACGAACAGCAGCCAGTCGGCCCCCACGCTCGCCGCCACGCCCGCGGCCCGCAGCCCCCAGGTGGCCACCGGCGACTCACTGCCGAAGACGAAGTGCATGACCTTGTCCGTGGCCGTGGTGGCGAACCCCGCGACCAGCACGGACGTGATCATCGTCAGCCCGAGCAGGAGGAGCGAGGCCAGATCGCGGAGCTTGCCCACGAAGAAGTTGAGCGGCGGCGTGGTGGTCATCGACACCTCGCGCAACGCCCCGCGCAGCGCGTCGAAGGCGCCGAGCCCGGCGTAGAGGAGGCCGAGCAGACCGATGATCCCGGCGGCCTCCTTGGCCTTGCCGATGGCCTCGAGGTTGAGCTGCGTGGCGATGCCCGGCAGCCGTTCCACGATCGCCTGCTCCAGCGCCTGCCTGGTGGTCTCGCTGGTCGCCACCACGAACCCGAGCACCGCGTACGACAGGGAGATCAACGGGAAGAACGACAGGAACGCGAAGTACGTGACCGCGCCCGCCAGCCGGTCGCCGTTCTGGAGCTGGTAGCGCTGGACCGCCCTGATCAGATGGTCGAGCCACAGGCCGCGGACCCGCCAGAAGTCCACCTTGCCGCGGCCCCAGGCCTTGGTCGCCTCGATCCGCTCCGTCCAGCTCGCCATCACGCGCCTCCCGGCGGCCTACTATCCGGCGATCACGCGCTCATGACCACACCTGCCGATTCGGCGAGGGTCGCAAGGACCGCCGTCAGGTCGTGGTGGAGCAACTGCCCACCACGCTTGACCACACGCCCCGCGACCAGAACCGTGTCCACCGAGCTGGTGTCGGCGTTCAGCACGACGGCGCCGATCGGGTCGTGGGCCACCGCCATGCCGAGCGTGTCCGTACGCAGGAGCATCAGGTCGGCCTGCTTGCCCGGCCGCAGCGAGCCGATGACGTCCGCCAGGCCGAGCACCTCGGCGCCCTCGATCGTGGCCATGCGCAGCGCGTCGCGGGTGGTGAAGCCCAGTCCCGCGCCGCCAGGGCGGCCGCGTTCGAGCAGGTGGACGGCCCTCATCAGGCTGAACATGTCTCCGGGCGCGCACACCACCGTGTCGGCGCCGAGGCCCGTCGGGATGCCCGCCGCCCTGAGTCGGCCCGTGGCCGGGTAGCCGAGCCCCAGGTTCATCTCGTCCACGGGGGCGAGCGAGGCGGCGCCGCCGGCGGCGGCGATGCGCTTGAGCTCCTCGTCGGTGTAGTGCAGCGCGTGCACGAAGGTCGTCGGGGTGGCGAGCAGCCCGTTCGACTCCAGGAACGCGAGCCCCTGAGCGGCGCTCTCGGGGCCGTGGCCGCCCAGGTGTGCGGTGACCGGCAGGCCGAGCTCGGCGGCCACGCGCCACTCCTCCAGCGCCCGCTCCTCCCCCACGATCTCCGGACCGAGCGCGGCGACCGCCATCGTGACCAGTCCCGGCGTGCCGGAGAGCAGGTCGTGCACCCGCACGGTCTCCTTGGTCAGGCCGTCGGGCTCGCCCCCGTAGCAGTAGCCGAACACGGCCCTGACGCCGGACTCGCGCAGCGCCCGCACGGCGGCGTCGGTGTGGCCGGGGCTGAACTGGATGTGCGACCAGTCGAGCAGCGTGGTGATGCCCGCGTCCAGGCACTCCAGCGCGCCCGCCAGGTTGCCCGCGTAGACGTCCTGGGGGCGGTGGCGCGGGGCGAGCTCGGTGAGGATCCGGCGCAGGTAGCCGTCGAACGCGATGTCGGGCGCGACGGCCCTGATGCCGGCCTGCCAGGTGTGGCGGTGGGTGTCCACGAACCCTGGGAGCACGATCCGCCCGGTCGCGTCGATCACCTCGGCCCCCGGCTCTTCGGGCAGGCCGGGGCCCACTTCGGCGATGACGCCGTGCTCGACCCGGACGTCCACCCGGCCCAGCACGACGGGCTCGGGCTCGGTGTCGACGACGACGCCGTTCTTAATCAGGATTGAAGATGATGTCATGACCGAAAGCTTAGAGAGAAGCTTTTTAGAAAGCAATATGCGGCTCGGTATGCTCGATGGCGTGAAACCCGATGAGATCGACGCGATGGTCCCCCGGTGGGCGGAAGCAGGGCTGTCGCCGTCGCTCATCGCCACCCTGGAGCTGGGCAAGCGGATGTCGCGGCTCCATCTGCTCTTCGACCAGGCGGTCAAGGCCGAGCTGGCCGAGCTGGGGTTGACGTACGCCGAGTTCGACGTGCTGGCCGCGCTGAGCCGGGCGGCGCCGCCGCACCGGATGAAGCCGAGTGAGCTGTCCAAGGCGCTGTTCCTCACCTCCGGGGGCATCAGCAACGTGCTGCAGCGCCTGGCGGCGGCGGGATACGTCGAGCGCGAGGCCAACCCGGGTGACGCGCGCAGCCGCTGGGTCCAGCTCACGGACGAGGGACGGCGCGTGACGGACGCCGCGCTGGAGGCCTCCGGGCGCGCCTACGGCGACATGGCGGCCGGGATCCCGGACGAGGTCGTGCGCGAGGCGGCCGACGCGCTGCGCAAGGTCCTCTCCCACGTCGGTCGCCGCCGCTACCGCTAGTACGGAGCGACCGCACGCCCTCCTTCAGGACGACGTTCCGGCCCCTTTGAGCCAACCGGAACGCGAGCAGTTGTCGGGTTTGCCGCCCCACCTCCTGGAGCGCCGGCAGCTCCTCTGAGCAGGGCTGAATCCATGGCAGGCGATCTTCTGGAGCCCTAGCCTGATGTGACGTCGGGACCGACCCAGGAGGCGCCACGCCCATGGCCGAAATCAGCACCGGGCAGATGATCAGGCTCCAGCGCGAGCGGCGGGGAATGAGCACCACCGCGCTGGCGACCCAGTCCGGCTGCACCCCCAGGCACATCGAGCTGATCGAGCACGGCAAGCGAACACCCTCGCTCCCCCTCCTCCGGGAGATCGCCAAAGTGCTGGGCGTGCGGACCGCCGTGCTCCTGGGTGAGGCCCCGCGCGACTCGCACGAGCCCAGCAGGCCGCAGATCAGCGACATCGAGCGCGCCCTGTTCACGTGCCGGTCGCTGGCGCCCGACATCGAGCCGCCCGACGCCGACCAGCTCGCCGAGCGGGTGGCGTCGGCGCGCAACGCCTGGTTCACCTCGACGCGCCGCTATTCGATCCTGATGTCGGCCCTGCCGTCCCTGATCTCCGACGCCGAGAACCTCGCGCTCGAGGGCACGCCGCGGGCGCACAGCGTGGCGTCGGACGCGTACATGCTGGCCAGGGGTGTGCTCAAGCACCTGCGGCGGGTGGACCTGGCGCATCTCGCGGCGGACCGGGCCATGCGCTTCGCGGAGGAGACGGCGGATCCGCTGATCCGCGCGTGGGCGTACTGGAATCTGGGACAGTCGATGTTGTCGGACGACATGCACCAGATCGCGTACGACGTCGCCCGGCGTGGTCTCGAGGTCCTGGAGCCGCACGTCGCCGACGGCGACGACCGCCACATCAAGGCGCTCGGGGCGCTGCACCTGCTCGCCGCGGTCAGCGCGGCCCGCGGGGGCAACGACGACGAGGCCAGGGAGCGGGTACGCGGGCCCGCCACGCAGCTCGCGCAGCGCGTGGAGGACGGGTCCGGCGTCTACGACCTGGCCTTCTTCGGGCCCACCAACGTCGCCATCCACATGGCCAGCATCGAGAGCGACACCGGCCGCCCGGAGGCGGTGCTGCAGATCGCCGACGACATCGACCTGCGGCGTACGCCGTCCATCGAGCGGCGCACCGCCCATCTGAGCCAGGTCGCCCGCGCCTGCGAGGACGTGGGCGACGACGCCGCCAGCCTGCTCCACCTGCTGCGGATCGAGCGGGAGAGCCCGGAGGAGCTGGACCACAAGCTCCTGCTGAGGGAGATGGTGCGCTCGCTGGCCCGGCGGGCGCGGCCGTCGTGGGCGCCGGAGGTCCGCTATCTCGCCGAACGGCACGACATCCCGAACTAGGAGTTCGGTCGCGGCGAACGGGGAGTTCTCTTGCTCCAGTTCGTCACGGAACGGGGCTGGGGTGACACGCTGCGCTCATGACCAGTGCGCCGAGTGCCGATTTTGTCATGGAACGACTGCTTCAGGAGGCTACGCGGGAGTTCCCCGGGTGGTCGTTCCGGCGGGACCTTCGGGGCTGGACCGCCACTCACGGCGACATCCGGCTCACCCGGCCGACCCTGGCCGCCCTGCGTGCCCTGCTGCGGGTGCACCGGGCGGCGCCGAGCCAGCCCGGGCAGGCCCTGCGCGGCTAAGACCACGGTCCCGCTGCCGCCATCCTCGCGAAGGATCCGGCAATTCATACTTCCGCCCGATTTTCAGCCGCCCAGAGCCGGTTGAAGATCAGTTCATGCGTAGATTCGCAGCATTGTTGTTCGGGCTCTTAGCCCCCGTCTCCCTTCTCACGCCGGTGGCCGCGGCCACGACGCAGGCCGCCTCGGACACGATCTCCTGGGCGCCCTGCCAGGAAGATCCGGCCGTGGAATGCGGGACGCTCGCCGTACCGATCGACTGGAGCCGACCCGCGAGCGGCACGTTCAACGTGGGCGTCGCCCGCAGAAAGGCCGCCGATCCGGCCGCCAGGATCGGCGCGCTCGTCCTGGGGGCGGGCGGTCCTGGCGGTTCGGGGGTGAATCTGGTCATCCAGAGCACGCGGATGCTCAGCCCCGAGGTCCTGCGCCGCTTCGACATCGTCAGCCTCGACCCGCGCGGCACGAACCGCAGCCACCCCGTGGTCTGCTCCACCGACCTGCTCATGCAGGCACCGGATCCGATCTTCAAGAACCAGGCCGACTTCGACCGGGCGCTGGACTACAACGCGCGCCTGCGTGCCGACTGCAGGGCCCGCACCGGCCCGCTGTTCGACCACGTCGACTCCCTCAGCACCGCGGCCGACCTCGACGCCTTCCGCGCCGCGCTCGGCGAGCAGAAGCTGACCTTCTGGGGCGGCTCCTACGGCACCCTCCTCGGCCAGCTGTACGCCGAGCGCTACCCGGAGCGGGTCCGCGCCTTCGTCCTCGACAGCACGATGGACCACAGTCTGGGCACGCAGGGCTTCATGGACACCGAGGCCTGGGGCGTGCAGGACGCCTTCAACGAGTTCGTGACCTGGTGCGACCGGGACAGCCGCTGCCTGCAGCACGGGAAGGACGTCCGCGCGTTCTGGCGAGGTCTGCTGGCCCGCGCCGACCGCGGCGAGCTGCACGTGCCGGAGGAGCCCGGCACTCAGGTGACCGCGTTCATGCTCATCAGCGCCGCCGTGGGCCACTTCTACGATCCGGCCAACTGGCAGCCGTTCTCCCAGCTGCTCGCCGATCTCGACAGCGGCCGGGCGCCGAGCCCGGGTGCTCTGCCCATGTCGGCCGACACCACGCAGGAGGTCAGCCCCAACCCGTTCCAGATCTTCTGCCTGGACTTCCGGCTGCCCATCCGGGACTACAAGGAGTACGCCAAGCACCTGCGCCGCCTGGCGAAGATCGCGCCCGACATGCGGTACAGCTCCCTGTCGCTCGGCCCGGTCGTCTCATGCCTCGGACAGCCTGACCCGATCCCCAACCCGCAACATCGACTGAAGGTCCGCACGGGCACGCCGGTGCTGGTCGCCAACTCCCTGCACGACCCGGCCACCGTCTACCCGTGGGCCCTGAGCACCGCCCACCAGCTGGGCCGTTCTGGCCGGCTGCTCACGTACGAGGGCTGGGGCCACATCGTCTACCGCCGCGGTGCGTGCGCCACAGAGGCCATCGACGCCTACCTGATCTCGCAGACCATGCCGGCGCCCGGGACCCGTTGCCCGGCCGTCCCGCCCGCCGAGGTCCAGACGTTCCATGAGCCCGTCAGACCGCTTCCCGGCACGCCGGGGTGGATGTCTTCCAGGCTCTTCGGCTGATCTCCGGATGAGGTTCGGCTTGTGCGCGTCATGTGCGCGCACGAGCCCGCCTGTTCGGGAACCTCAGGAGTCCAGATGAGCCAGGCGGCCGGGCAAGGCCAGCGTGCCACGGGCTGGAAGAAGGACGCGTCGACGCTCTCGACGGCGGCGATGGCACGCGGGGCCAGCTCGGCGCCGGCATCGGTGACACGCAGCCGTTTGGCGCGGGTGTCGGCGGGGTCGATCTCGCGCTCGACCAGACCTTCGGCTTCCAGGGCACGCAGCACTTGGGAGGTCATCTTGACGTCGGTCCCGGCCTGAGGGGCCAGGTCCAGTTGGTTGGGCCGCTCGCCGCGGGTGTTGAGGCACCGCTCGCAGGCGAGCAGGACGAACTGGACATGGGTCAGGCCAAGAGGGCTGAGGGCCGCGGTGATGTCGCGCTGCCAGCGCAGTGTGGCATGCCAGAGCAGGAATCCGGGGCTGTCGCCGGGGTTGAGGGCGGACGTCGGCCATGGCAGGAAATCGGGGGCCAGACAGACAAGATTTCGGTGTGGAGTTGTCGATTTCTTGGCTCGCGGTTCGTCTTACTGCGACCAGCCTGGTCATGAAGAGGAGGCAGCGATGAAGTACGTCATGCTGATCTATCAGGGCGCCGCGCTTGAAGGGCAGGCCGCGCTGTCCGAGGAGGAGCAGAAGCAGGTCCAGGCCGAGTACCAAGGGATCAATCAGACGCCGGGCGTCACCCCCGGGGTGCCGATGGGTCTTCCCGAGAACGCGACCACCGTGCGGGTCGAAGGCGGCAAGACCCTGACAACCGACGGCCCGTTCGTCGGGATGAAGGAGGCCGTCGGCGGCTGGTTCATCCTCGAGGCCGATGACCTCGACGCGGCCATCGAGATGGCCGCCCGCCACCCTGCAGCACGCTATGGTGGCGCCATCGAGATCCGCCCCTCGGAGGTGTATTGGTAGCGACGCTCGAACAGGTCTTCCGCGAGGAGTGGGGCCGCGTTCTTGCTACCTTGATCGGCTTCCTCGGCGACTTCGACCTCGCCGAGGAAGCCGCGCAGGAGGCGTTCGCCATCGCCGCCGATCACTGGCCACGCGACGGCGTGCCGACCAACCCGCGCGCCTGGCTGATGAGGACGGCTCGCAACCGCGCCACGGACCGCATCCGCCGCGACCGGACCCTCGCCACCAAGTTCGGCCTGCTCGTCGCAGACGATCGTGTTGAGGTGCCGATGAACGTCACCGCGTTTCCCGACGAGCGCCTGGAACTCATCTTCACCTGCTGTCACCCGGCGCTCGCAATCGAGGCGCAGGTAGCGCTCACCCTGCGCGCCCTGGGCGGGCTCAGCACCGAGGAGATCGCCCGCGCCTTCCTGGTGCCGGAGCGCACGATGGCGCAGCGGCTGGTGCGGGCCAAGCGCAAGATCAAAGCAGCGGGGATCCCGTTTCGCGTGCCACCGGTTCACCTGCTCCGCGAGCGGCTCGACGCCGTTCTCGCCGTCGTCTACCTGATCTTCAACGAGGGGTACGGCGGCCGCGACGAGCTCGCGGCTGAGGCGATCTGGTTGGGACGCGCGCTGACCGAACTGCTCCCCGACGACCCCGAGATTCGCGGGCTGCTGGCGATGATGCTCCTGCACGACTCCCGCCGCGAGGCGCGGTTCAGCGGCGGCGAGCTCGTGTTGCTGGGCGATCAGGACCGGTCACGTTGGAACGCCGTGCAGATCGCCGCTGGACGCGCCGAGCTCGACCGCGCGCTCGCCCTGGGCGGCCGCGGGCCCTACGTCCTGCAGGCCGCGATCGCCTCGTTGCACGCCGAGATGCCGTGCGACTGGGCGCAGATCGCCGCTCTGTATGGGGAGCTCACCCGCCTGACCGGCTCGCCAGTCGTGGAGCTGAACCGCGCCATCGCCATCGCCGAGACTGAAGGCGCCGAGGCCGGGCTGCGTATTGTCGACGGACTCGGTCTCGACGACTTCCGCTACCTGCACTCGACCAGGGCCGAACTGCTGCGACGGCTCGGGCGGACCGATGAGGCGCGGGAGGCTTATCGACGTGCGAGGGAGCTCACCGACGACGGTGCCGAACGGCGCTTCCTCGAACGCCGGCTTACGGAACTGGCGGGCAGGACCGGCTCGGGTTAGTCGTGTTGGAACTTCGGACCGTACTCGATCTGCCTCAACCCCGGATGCAGCCGCACGACCCGATGGCGCGGCCGGAGGCCGCCTGAGGGAGAGCAGCCCGAGCGCCAGCGAGGACCGCTCGGGGTGGGCTCCAGCAGGCCCACCCGGTAACAGGGCAAGGGGTGGGCGATGGCGCCGCAAGGCGCGGGGGTTGCGCCGCCAGGCGCCCAAATGAGAGCGCCTGAGCCCCGAGCGCGAAGCGCTCCCCGGCGAAGACCTTTGGCCCGGGGCGGGGTCCAGCAGGCCCACTCGGTGATCGGGCAACGGGTGGGGGGAAGGTGGGTGACCTACAACGTGGGGAGGAGGCCGACCTTGTCGCGGACCTCGGCCATGGTCTGCCTGGCCACCGCCGACGCGCGTTCGGCGCCGATGGCCAGCAGCCGGTCGAGCTCCGCCTCGTCCGACAGCAGCTTCTCCGAACGCTCCCTGATGGGCGTGAACGTGTCGACCACCGCCTCCGCCACGTCCTTCTTGAACGTGCCGTACCCCTGCCCCTCATACCGGGTCACCAGCTCGGGGATGGGCGTCCCGGTCAGCGCGGACTGGATGCGGAGCAGGTTGGAGATGCCGGGCTTGTTCTCCTCGTCGAACAGCACCTCGGTGCCGGTGTCCGTGACCGCCCGCATGACCTTCTTGCGCAGCGGACCCGGCTGCTCCAGGACGTCGAGGATGCCGGCGGGGCTCGAGGAGCTCTTCGACATCTTCGCCGTCGGGTCCTGGAGGTCGGTGATCTTCTCGACCTCCTTGAGGATGTACGGCTCCGGCAGCGTGAACGTGTCGCCGAAGCGGTGGTTGAAGCGCTGGCCCAGATCGCGGGTGAGCTCCAGGTGCTGCTTCTGGTCGGCCCCCACGGGGACGCGGTCGGCCTGGTAGAGCAGGATGTCGGCGGCCTGCAGGATCGGGTACGTGAAGAGGCCGACGCTGGCCGCGCTCTCGCCGAACTTGGCCGACTTGTCCTTGAACTGGGTCATCCGGCCCGCCTCGCCCATGCCGGTGAGGCAGATCAGGATCCACGCGAGCTCGGTGTGCTCGCGTACGTGCGACTGCACGAAGACGGTGGACCGCTCCGGGTCGAGGCCGGCGGCGAAGAGCTGGGCGGCGGCCACACGGGAGCGGCGGCGCAGCGCGTCGGGCTCGGTCGGCACCGTGATCGCGTGGAGATCGACCACACAGTAGAAGGCGTCGTGGGTCTCCTGCAGCGTGACCCACTGGCGGACGGCACCCAGGTAATTGCCCAGGTGGAAGGAGTCCGCAGTGGGCTGGATGCCGGAGAGAACACGAGGTCTGGCCATAGCAGGCAATTGTGTCAGGAATCCCGCTCGAGCGGCGACTCGGCCGCTGGACGGCGTTTCACTCTAACCCTGGAGATACGGCGCCCGTCCAGCTCGGTTACTGTCATCTCAAATCCCGTTATTTCCACCTTTTCCCCTACAGCTGGCACATGCCCCAGCATCGCCATGACAAATCCGGCCAGCGTCTCGTACGGGCCGTCGGGCAGCCGGATGCCGGTCTCGGTGGCGACGTCGTTGAGGTTCGTGAGGCCGTCGATCTCGATCTCACCGGCGGGCAGGACCACGACGTCCTCCTCGACGTCGTACTCGTCCCTGATGTCCCCGATCAACTCCTCGACCAGGTCCTCCATGGTCACGATGCCCGCCGTGCCGCCGTACTCGTCCACCACGATCACCAGGTGCTGCCCCTCGTCGCGCATCTCGTTCAGGGTGCTGAGCAGCCGCTTCGACGCGGGCACGAACTTCGCCGCGCGGATCGGCACCACCGCGCTGATCGGCTCGGTCCGCCCAGTGAGCTCGGGGTCCAGCAGGTCACGTACGTGCACGAATCCGATGATCTCGTCGTAGGTGTCCCGGTAGACGGGGAAACGCGAGTGCGGCAGCGCGGCGGCGAGGCGGGCCGCCTCGTCCAGCGGGGTGTCGGCGTCCATGAACTCCACCTCGGTACGCGGCAACATCACCTCCCTGAGCTGCCGCTTCCCCGCCGCGAACACCTCGGCGATCAGCTTGCGCTCGTCGGCGGTGAGATCGGTGTGCCCGACCACCATGTCGCGCAGCTCCTCGGTGGTGACCTCCTCCCGACCGGCCTCCGGGTTGCCGCCGAGCAGCCGGACCACGAGGTCGGTGGACTTCGACAACATCCAGATGATCGGCCGCGACAGGGCCGCGATCCGGTCGAGGAACGGCGCGACGTACAGTGAAAGCCCCTCGGCCCGCTGCAGCGCCAGCCGCTTGGGCGCCAGCTCGCCCAGCACCAGCGAGAGGTACGAGATCGCCAGCGTCACCAGCACGAGTGCGAGCACGGGTGCGACGGCACCGGGCACCCGCCACCGCTCGAGCACGGGCACCAGCTGCCCGGCGAGCCGGTCGGCGCCGAACGCGGCCGACAACATGGTGGCCACGGTCACGCCGATCTGGACGGCGGACAGGAAGCGGTTGGGGTCGCGGGCGAGCTTGGCCACCCGCTCGCCCCGGCGACCCCGTTGGGAGAGCTTGCGGACCTGGCTGTCCCGCAGGGAGACCATCGCGATTTCGGCGGCGGCGAAGAACCCCCCGATCAGGATGAACAGCAGAACCAGGGCGATGTTGGCCGCGACGGTGTCAAACATGGTGGTTGGCAGCGTACTCGGCGGCTTTCCCGCGTATGCTGAACGGCAAGCCGTACAAAATCAAACATATTTGAACAGGAGCGCACATGAGGCTACTGGTCACCGGGGGTGCCGGATACGTCGGCAGTGTGGTCGCGGCGCAGCTCATCGAGGCAGGACACGACGTGACCGTACTCGACGATCTGTCAACGGGGCATCAGGACGCGGTGCCAGAAGGTGCCAGGTTTGTCCAAAAAAGCATCACGGAGGCACATGACGCGCTGGACGGCATGGACGCGGTGCTGCACTTCGCGGCCAAGTCGCTGGTGGGCGAGTCGGTGCAGAAGCCGGGCCTCTACTGGTCCAACAACCTCGGTGGCACGCTGGCCCTGCTCGACGCCATGCGGGACAAGGGCGTGGGCAGGATCGTGTTCTCCTCGACGGCGGCCACGTACGGCGAGCCCGAGCGCTCCCCGATCGAGGAGGACGACCCGACGCGCCCGACCAATCCCTACGGCGCCTCCAAGCTGGCCGTCGACACCGCGCTGAGCGCGTTCGCGCAGGTCCGCGGTCTCGGCGCGGTGAGCCTGCGGTACTTCAACGTGGCCGGCGCCTACGGCCGCTACCGTGAGCGGCACACGATCGAGACCCACCTCATCCCGAACGTCCTGAAGGTCGCGACCGGCGAGCGGGAGTCCGTGAGCGTCTTCGGCACCGACTATCCGACGCCCGACGGCACCTGCGTGCGCGACTACATCCACGTGGCCGACCTCGCGCGGGCGCACCTGCTGGCGCTGGAGGCGATCGTGCCGGGCGAGCACCAGATCTACAACCTGGGCAGCGGCAGCGGCTTCAGCGTGCAGGAGGTGATCTCGGTCTGCCGCGAGGTCACGGGGCACGAGATCCCGGCTGTCATCGCGGAGCGCCGCCCCGGCGACCCCGCCGTACTGGTCGCGTCGTCCGCCAGGATCCAGCGCGAGCTGGGCTGGAAGGCCGAACGGCCCTCGCTGCGCGACATCGTTTCCGACGCGTGGGACGCGCTTTCCGCAAACGCGTGATACGGCACCCGGAAATGTGCTGTGATACCCAAATGTGAGGAACTTTTCACCAAGGGTCACGAAGCTGCTCTTCGGTGTCCTCATCATGGCGGGTTGCCTCCTGGCCGCCGCAGGCGTGGTCTTCGCCACGCCGCAGCCCGCTCCCGCCGAGCAGCCGGTGTCCTGTCCGCCCTGAAGCCCCCCGCGCGCAAGCGGGGGGCCGGGAGGCGTCAGATGAGGCCGAGCTCCTTCACCGCGTCGCGCTCCTCCGCCAGCTCGCGCACGCTGGCGTCGATCCTGTCACGGGAGAACGCGTCGATCTCGAGCCCCTGGATGATCTCGAACTTGCCGTTCGCCGCACGCACGGGGAACGACGAGATGAGCCCCTCGGGCACGCCGTAGGAGCCGTCGGAGACGATGGCCGCGGAGGTCCAGTCGGTGCCGTTGACCCAGTCGTAGACGTGGTCGATCGCCGCGTTGGCGGCCGAGGCGGCCGAGGAGGCGCCGCGGGCCTCGATGATGGCGGCGCCGCGCTTGGCCACCGTCGGGATGAACGTCTCGCGCAGCCACTCGGGGTCGACCTGCTCGGCCGCGACCTTGCCGCCGACCTCGGCGTGGAACAGGTCGGGGTACTGCGTCGCGGAGTGGTTGCCCCAGATCGTCATGTTCTTGATCTCGGTGACCGGGACCTGCAGCTTGGCGGCCAGCTGGGACAGCGCACGGTTGTGGTCGAGCCTGGTCATCGCGGTGAAGCGGTCGGCGGGCACATCGGGCGCGTTCTGCTGGGCGATGAGCGCGTTGGTGTTGGCCGGGTTGCCCACGACCAGGACCTTGATGTCGTCGGCGGCGTGGTCGTTGATCGCCTTGCCCTGCGGGCCGAAGATGCCGCCGTTGGCGCCGAGCAGGTCGCCGCGCTCCATGCCGGCCTTGCGCGGCATGGCGCCGACCAGCAGGGCGACGTTGGCGCCGGCGAAGGCGACGTTGGGGTCGTCGGTGATCTCGATGCCGGACAGCAGCGGGAACGCGCAGTCGTCGAGCTCCATGGCGGTGCCCTCAGCGGCCTTCACCGCCGCCGGGATCTCCAGCAGGCTGAGCTTGACCGGGACGTCGGCGCCGAGCAGCTGCCCCGACGCGATGCGGAAGAGCAGTGCGTAGCCGATCTGACCGGCTGCTCCGGTGACGGTCACCTTGACGGGCCCCATGGCCTTCCCCTCACTCGCGGGATATTCGCTGACTTTGGGATGTTACCCGCTTGTCATCAGCAGCTTTCCATCGCGGGCACCTTCAGCTCCGGCTGGAAGTCAACCTTGGCGAAGTGCCTGGTCAAGAGCTGCTTCATGAAGCCCGTGCGGTAGACGTCGGCGATCACGGCCTTGACCGCCTTGCAGGTCTTCACGTCGCCGTTCCTGATGCCGACGGCGTAGCGCTCGTTGTTGAGCTTGGCGCCGAGCACCTTGAAGCGCATGTTCTCGCGGGCGGCGAACCCGGCCAGGATCAGGTCGTCGCCGGGCACCGCGTCCACTTTGCCGGTCTTGAGCATCGCCATGCAGACGGCGTAGTCGGTGGCGCCGACCGGCTCGACCGCCACCTTGTCCTGCACGTCGCCGACGGACGGGCTGTCGGGGGCGCAGAGCTTCTTGCCCTTCAGGTCGTCGATGGAGTCGATGCCGCTGCCCGCGCGCACGAGGACGTCGCGGTGTGCCAGGTAGTAGGGCCCCGCGAACTGGGTCTCGGACTTGTCGACCGAGTATGTGGCCACGACGAGGTCGACGCTCCCGTCGGCGAGCGCGCTCGCCCGGTCGTCCCTGCTGACCCTGACGAACTCGGTCTCCTTCGCCCCTAACTCCGCGGCGATGCGCTTGGCCACGTCGATGTCGAAGCCCTGGAACTCGTCGCCGGGTGTGCCGTTCTCCAGGCCCACGCCGGGCAGGTCGCCCTTGACGCCGATCACGATCTTCCCGGTCTGCGCCACCTTGTCCACCACAGTGGCGAACGCGCCGGGATCCTGCGCGTCGAACGTCTCGCTGGGATCGGGCTCCTCACCGAACGCCAGTGGCCAGCCGACTTTCAGCACCAGCGCGATGGCCGCGGCGGCGAGCAGGATGATCGCGGTGCCCAGCGCGAGCCACACCTTCGCGCGGCGCGACCGCGCGGGCACAGCGGGCTCGGTCACCGGGAACGGCCTCTCGCGCGGCGGCGTCGTCAGGGCCGCCTCGTTCCGGGAGGGCGACACCGTCGCCGCCGTCCCCTTAGGAGAGGGCGGCGGTCCCGTCGGGGTGCTTTTCGGGGAGGGCGGCGGTCCCGTCGGGGTGCTTTTCGGGGAGGGCGGCGGTCCCGTCGGGGTGCTCCCCTTCGGAGAGGGCGGCGGTCCCGTCTGGGCGGCCTCCTTCCGGGCGGGCAGGTCCGTGATCGACCCGGCCGACACCCTGCTGAACGGCGTGGTGTCGTCGCTGGCCACCTGCACGCCCCGGGTGAGCACCGCCGTGGACGCCCCCACGGTGGACGGCTGACCGAGCAGCCGCAGCAGGATCTGGTCGGCGGACGGCCGGTCGGCGGACGACTTGGCCAGCGCGGAGCGCACCACGCTGCGCAGCGGCTCCGGCATCATGCCGACGTCGACCTCGTGGTTGAGAATGCGGTTGAGCACCACCGCGATGGACTTGCCCTCGAACGCCGGTTTCCCGGTGGCCGCGAACGCGATGGTGGCGCCCCACGAGAACACGTCCGTATAGGGCCCCACCTCGTCGCCCGCGATCTGCTCGGGCGCCATGTAGGCGGGCGTGCCGATGGCCCGGCTGGTGATCGTGCCGGTGGAGTCAATGATCCGGGCGATGCCGAAGTCCACCACGCGCGGCCCGTCGGCGGCGATCAGCACGTTGTCGGGTTTGAAGTCCCTGTGGACGATCGCGGCGTGGTGGATCGCGGTGAGCGCGGTCGCGGTGCCGATGGCCAGCCGGTCGAGCACGGTGCCGGTGAGCGGCCCGTCGGCCTCGACGATCTCCCTGAGCGGCCGCCCGTCGATGTACTCGCTCGCGATGTAGGGCGTGTTGCCGTCGAGATCGGCCTCTATCACCCGGGCCGTGCAGAACGACGCCACCCGCTGCGCCGCCTTGAGCTCCCTCGCGAAACGCGACCTGGCGATCGTGTCACCGCTGAACTTCACATGCAGCAGCTTGATCGCGGCGCGCTCCCCCTTGTCGTTGACGCCCAGGTAAACGATGCCCTGACCGCCTTCTCCGACCCGTCCGGACAGCCGGAAGGACCCCAGATGGGCGGGATCGCCGGCGACCAGCGGCGAGATCTGCGGCATTCGTCATCCCCACGTGTGCTGAACCCCAACCACGCAAACTTTACGACGGTCAGCAACCTCTCAGGGATCCGTTAACCGTTCGTGACGTCACGGTTTTACTCGCCGCCCGCGCGGGAGGGGTTGCGTACGCTGCTCTTCTGCCTGGAGGCTCAGGATCATGGACCGCCCCTACGACATCGTGCTCTTCGGAGCGAGCGGCTTCACCGGCGCGCTCACGGCCGCCTACCTGGCCGATGCCGCGGCCCCCGGCACGCGCTGGGCGCTGGCGGGGCGCGACCGCGCCAAGCTGGAGCGGCTCGGGCTCGACGTGCCGATCCTGCTCGCCGACGCCACGGATCCGGCCTCGGTGGCCGGGCTCGCCCGTCAGACGCGTGTCCTGGCCACCACGGTCGGCCCCTACGTCACGTACGGCGAGCCGCTGGTGGCTGCCTGCGCCGAGGCCGGCACTCATTACCTGGACCTGACGGGCGAGCTCGAGTTCGTGGACCGGGTCTACGTCCGCTACCACGACAGGGCGGCCAGGAGCGGCGCCAAGCTCGTGCACGCCTGCGGCTTCGACTCCATCCCGTACGACCTGGGCGTGCTCCACACCGTCGGCCAGCTCCCCGAAGGCGTGCCGCTCAAGGTGAGCGGCTTCCTGCGGGCGAACATGAGCCCGTCGGGCGGCACCCTGGCCACCATGATGTCCATCCTCGGCCGCGCCCGGCAGATGGTGGAGCAGGGCACGCAGCGCCGCTCCGCCGAGCCCGGGCCCGCCGGACGCAAGGTGAGCTCCCTGCCCGGCGGCGTCCGGTACGTGGGCGGCTGGGCGCTCCCCATGCCGACCGTCGACCCGTTCATCGTCGGCTACTCGGCCCGCCTCCTCGACCGCTACGGCCCGGACTTCACCTATCGCCAGCACTACGCCGTCAGGACTCTCCCCGCCGCCCTGGCCACGGCGGCGGGCGCGGGCGCCTTCGCCGTGCTCGCCCAGATCCCGCCCGTACGCGACCGGATCCAGAGCCGCGTGCGGCCCGGCGAAGGCCCTTCGGCCGAGCGGCGCGCGCGGAACTGGTTCAAGGTCACGTTCCTGGGCGAGGGCGGGGGCGAGCGCGTGGTGACGGAGGTCGCGGGCGGCGACCCCGGCTACGGCGAGACCGCGAAGATGTTCGCGGAATCGGCCCTCTGCCTCGCCTTCGACGACCTGCCGGATCGTGCGGGCCAGCTGACGACGGCCTCGGCCATGGGACAGCCGCTCATCGACCGGCTGCGCGCGGCGGGCATCATGTTCGCCAGGAAGCCGTGATCCGGCGGTCGCCTGGAACGTTCCTCAGTAGGGCAGGCTCCACTGCGTGAACGTCTTACGCAGGTACGGGGTCTTGAACTTCGGATACGCCACCGTGCTTCCGTCCCCGTCGGAGGTGTAGCGCATGTCCGGGTTGCTCTTGAGCCAGTCCAGCCAGGCCTCCGAGCAGAACTGCTTGCAGTCGCCCTTCTTCTCCATGACCTTGATCCGCGGGATCCCCACCGGGTCGAACGCCTTGCTGAAGGGCGACGCCGCGGGGGTGTACCCCGCCAGGAACGCGCCCTGGTGGTTGTAGGCCTTGCCGCCGCGCAGGGCCCACTCCCTCTTGGACGGCTGGTTGCCGTAGGGCAGGGCGATCGTGGTCGGGTTGATGTTGGACAGGGAGTGGATCTCCTTGGCGATCGAGCCGATCTGCTCCTCGACCTCCTTGTGCGAGCGTCCGCGCAGGTTGAGGTGGTCGCGGGTGTGGTTGCCGATGTCGAAGCCGTTGTCCTTGAGCCAGAGCAGCACCTGGGCCTGCTCCTCGCGCGCACTCTTGCCGAACATGTCGCGGGTCACGTAGAACGTCGCCTTCGGGCGGAATCCCGGGTTCTTGGCGGCCACGTCCTTCAGGATCGCGACGGCCGTGTTGGGTGCGGGGACGCCCGCCTCGTTGAGGGTGAGCTGCGAGGGGGACGAATCATCAAATGTCAGGACTACGGGGTGCTTGCCGGCCGGGATGTCGATCTTGCCGGTCACCATCTCGGTGGCCGTGATCGGCACGTACCCCTCCTTGACCAGCCGCTCCAGGTCCGCGCGGAACTGCTGCGGCGTCCTGTCGTCCGTCGTGCCCGGCTTGTCGATGACCCGGTGGAACATGAGCACCGGGATCTGCCCCAGCTCGTTCGCCTTGACCTTGGCGGCGAACTGGGCCTTGGCGACCTTGGCCGCCTTGAGCTTGGCCGCGGCGTCGACCTTGGTGTCGGCCATCTTGACGGTGCTGGGCTGCGAGTCGCACCCGGTCAGGCTCGCCGCGGCGGCCAGCAGGCCCAGTCCACTGAGAATACGCAGTCGCATCCGAACCCCCCGAGACACGTACGACTGTTGCTGTGGGGGCTCTTACCCAGCTGATCAACTACGGCACGCCGCCGCACCGTCAAGAGATGGTCTGGGAGCAACGAACGGACCGCATCAGGGGGAACTTTCTGAGCTTTGGGCGGAAGAGTCCGGTTCGGCGTGGTGCTTGCGCAGGCGCCAGGCGGCTTGGGCGCCGAGGCTGGTGTCGATGTGCTCGCGCATGACGGCGGCGGCCGATTCGGCGTCGCCCGCGACCACGTACTCCAGCAGGGCCTCGTGCTCGGCGGCCTTGCGGTCGCGCGCCGCCTGACCGCGCTCGACCTCCAGGGCGAGGCGGCGGTAGCGGTCGGCCTTGTCCCACAGGCCGTCGAGGGTCTGGACGAGCAGATCGTTGTGCGAGGCGCAGTAGAGGGCGGCGTGGAACTTGCGGTGGGCGACGAGCTGCTCGTAGGCGGGGTTGCCCGGCAGCGACTCGAGGCCCTCGTGGGCGGCGCGCATGGCGGCGATGTCTGCCTTGGTGCGGCGTTCGGCGGCCAGCGCGACCGCCAGCGGGTCGAG